>NZ_CP030265.1:3160000-3395000 GCF_008843145.1 Skermanella pratensis
GTTCGACCACCCCGTGCTCGACACGATGCTGCTGTCGCGCCAGCTCCAGGGGCCGGACGCCGACCACACGCTGGACGGCATCGCCAAGCGGATGGGCATCCAGGTGGTCGACCGCCACACCGCCCTGGGCGACAGCCTGCTGACCGCAGCGATCTTCCTGCGGTTCGTCGACATGCTGCGGGAGCAGAATGTCATCACCCTCGACGACGCGATCCGAAGCGCCAACATCCTGGTCGAACTGCACGCGCGGGAGCGGGCGTTTTGACCACCCGGCGCGACAGGGCGCCCCCCGGTGGATCTCCGGGATCACCGTCGGGTGAACGCCTCGTCGCGCTGTTCCTGCTGGCGCTGGTGCTGTTCAACCCGCCGCTGCTGAAAGCGTTCGGCGCTCCCGGCTCGTTTTTCGGCTGGCCGGCGCTGCTGGTCTACATCTTCGGCACCTGGGCCCTGGTGATCGTCCTGCTCGGGCTGGCGATGGAACGACGGCACCGCGACGAGGACAATCGGTGATGCCGGCGTCGCTGATCGCCGTCGCCTCCTTCTCCTACCTGTTCCTGCTGTTCGCGATCGCCTGGGTGGCGGACCGCAGGGCCGACCGGGGCCGCAGCGTCATCGCGAGCCCCTATGTCTACGCCCTGTCCCTCGGCGTCTTCTGCACCACCTGGACCTTCTACGGCAGCGTCGGACGGGCAGCGACCCTCGGCATCGGGTTCCTGCCGGTCTATCTCGGGCCGACGCTGGTCATGGTGCTGGCATATCCGGTGATCGCCAAGATCCTGCGGATCGCCCGCAAGCAGCGCAGCACCTCGATCGCCGATTTCATCGCGTCCCGCTACGGCAAGAGCCAGCTGCTCGGCGGTCTGGTCGCCGCCGTCGCGATCGTCGGCATCACGCCCTACATAGCGCTGCAGCTCAAGGCGGTGTCGGTCAGCTTCGACCTGCTGGCCGGTACCGACCCCTCGGGCTTCGGGACCGGTCCCCAGGCGGCCCTTCTCGCGGACAAGGCGTTCTACGTGGCCTTGCTGATGGCCGCCTTCGCCATCGTGTTCGGCACCCGCAACATCGACGCCACCGAGCACCACCAGGGGATGGTCGCGGCGGTCGCGTTCGAGAGCGTGATCAAGCTGGTCTCCTTCCTGGCGGTCGGCATCATGGTCGTGTGGGGCCTGCATGACGGCTTCACCGACCTGTTCGACCGGGCGGCGGCCGATCCGAGGACCGCGCGCCTGCTGACCGCAGAGCCGGCCCTGGCGGACGGCAGCTGGATCACGGTCACGCTCCTCTCCATGGCGGCGATCATCTGCCTGCCGCGCCAGTTCCAGGTGACGGTGGTGGAGAACATACGGGAGTCGCACCTGCGCCGCGCGGTCTGGCTGTTCCCGCTCTACATGCTGCTGATCAACCTGTTCGTGCTGCCGGTGGCGGTTGCCGGCATGCTGCTGTTCCCCGGCGGCACGGTCGATCCCGACATGTTCGTCCTCGCCGTGCCGCTGTCGGAAGGCTGGCGCGCCCTCGCCATGTTCGCCTTCCTGGGGGGCCTGTCGGCGGCCACCAGCATGATCATCGTGGAGACGGTGGCGCTCAGCACCATGGTTTCCAACGACCTCGTCATCCCGGCGCTTCTCAACCTGCGTGTCCTGAAGCTGGACCGCCACCCGGACCTGACGCCCCTGCTGCTGGCGATCCGGCGCGTCGCCATCCTGACGATCCTGCTGCTGGGCTACGCCTATTTCCGGTTCGCCGGCAGCGCCTATGCGCTGGGAGCCATCGGGCTGATCTCCTTCACCGCGGTCGCCCAGTTCGCCCCGGCCCTGATCGGCGGCATCTTCTGGAGCCGGGCGACCCGGCGCGGCGCCATCGCCGGGCTGGTCGCCGGCATCGCCGCCTGGACCTACACGCTGCTCCTGCCCTCCTTCGCGCGGTCGGGCTGGCTGGACCCCGGTTTCCTGACCGATGGTCCCGCCGGCATGACCCTGCTGCGCCCCTATGCCCTGTTCGGCCTCGAAGGGCTCGACCCGCTGTCGCATGCGCTGTTCTGGAGCATGCTCGCCAATCTCGGGCTCTATGTCGGCGTGTCGCTGTTCGACCGGCCCAGCGTCGGGGAGCGGGTCCAGGCCCACGCCTTCGTCGACGTATTCCGCCAGACCGAACGTTCGATCGAGGGCGGCACTTGGCGGGGCAGCACGACGGTCGGCGACCTCGTCGCCCTGGTCGGGCGGTTTCTCGGGCCGCAGCGTGCCGAGCAGGCTTTCGCCGGCTTCGCCCGGGGCCGCAACATCGACCTGCGCCGCGACCGCCGGGCGACCGCCGAACTGGTCCGGTTCGGCGAGCGGCTCATGGCCGGCGCGGTCGGCGCCGCCTCCGCCCGCGTGGCGCTCGCCTCCGCGATCAAAGGCGGCGAAGTTACCATGGCCGAGCTGTTGCGAATGCTGGACGAGACCAGCCAGGTGCTGGAATACAGCCGGCAGCTCGAACAGAAGTCCGCCGAGCTGGAGCGCACCTCGGCGGCGCTTCGGGCCGCCAACGAAAAGCTGCTGGAACTGGACCGGCTCAAGGACGAATTCCTGTCCACCGTCACGCACGAGCTGCGGACGCCGCTGACCTCCGTGCGAGCCTTCGCAGAGATCCTGCACGACAATCCCGACATCGACCGCGAGCAGTCGCAGGAGTTCCTGGGCCTGATCATCCGGGAGAGCGAGCGCCTGACCCGGCTGATCAACCAGGTCCTCGACATGGCCAAGATCGAGGCGGGCGAGATCGACTGGACCATCGGCCCGGTCGATCTCGCCGCGATCATGCGCGACGCCGCGGCGACCACCGCCCAGGTGTTCAAGGATAAGGACATCGTCCTGGAACAGAATGTTCCGGCCGGCGTGCCGCTGGTCCGGGGAGACCACGACCGACTGACGCAGGTCGCGATGAACCTGCTGTCCAACGCCGCCAAGTTCACCCCGTCCGGAACCGGCCGGGTGGTTGTCAGCGTCGAGCCGGTCGCGGAGGGGGTCCGCGTCGCCGTCGCCGACAACGGCCCGGGCATCGCGCCCGGCGATGCGGAAATCGTCTTCGACAAGTTCCGCCAGGTCGGCAACACCATGACCGACAAGCCGCAAGGCACCGGCTTGGGCCTTGCCATATGCAAACGCATCGTCGAACATCTGGACGGTCGCATCTGGGTGGAAACCGCTCCGGACCGTGGTGCAACCTTCGCCTTCGTCATCCCTTACCAGAGCGCTTCTTCAACCCCTTCTCCCCCGGGCGCCGAAACAGTGGCGACCGCAGCCGAAGATTGACGGAAAAGGCGTGTCCATAATTCTCATCGGTTTTCTTGCCAGTCTCGCCGCCGGTTCCGCCACCGGCCTGGGGGCCGTGCCCCTGCTGTTCCTGCGCAAGGTCTCCAGCCGCCTCCAGAACGGGCTGCTGGGTTTCGCCGCCGGCGTGATGCTGGCGGCCTCGTTCTTCTCGCTGATCCTGCCCGCGCTGGAGACCGGCGCCGGGCCGGCCGTGGTCGGTGCCGGCATCCTGCTCGGCGCCACGTGCCTCTGGGCGCTCGACCTGTTCACCCCGCACGAGCATTTCATCAAGGGCCGCCAGGGTCCGGAGACCGACACTTTCAGGCGCATCTGGCTGTTCGTGATCGCCATCACCCTGCACAACATCCCGGAAGGCCTTGCGGTCGGCGTCGGCTTCGGCACCGGCAACACAGCGATCGGGTTTCCCCTCGCCTTCGGGATCGGCCTCCAGAACATGCCGGAAGGCTTGGCCGTGGCCGTGGCGCTCCACAGCATCGGTTACCAGCGCGGCAAGGCCGTCGCCATCGCCCTGGCGACCGGGTTGGTCGAACCGCTGGGCGCGCTCTTCGGGCTTCTCGCCGTGTCCCTGGCGGCCCCCCTGCTCCCCTGGGGACTCGCCTTCGCCGCCGGCGCCATGATCTTCGTGGTCAGCAACGAGATCATCCCGGAAACCCACCGCGCCGGGCTGGAGAAGGCGGCGAGCGTCGGCCTCATGCTGGGGTTCGTCATCATGCTGTACCTGGACGTCTCGCTCGGGTGATCATCCGTCCACTTTCTTGTTAGTCAGGGTGAACCCCAACGGAGGATTACCATGGCCGACGAGCAGCGCCCGGGCGAGACCCCGACCAGCCCAAAGAGCCCCCGCATCCCACGCCCGCCATCCAAGGAGGAGGTGGACCAGATCAGCGAGGCCCAGTCCATGATCACCGACGACTGGACCGGCGAAGGCGGCGAAAATCCGGCGGACCAGGAAAAGCCGGCGGACCGGTGATAAGCTGGATGCCGGTCCGCTGATCCGCAGTCCCAGGGAGGAGAAGGAATGGGCGAAAAGCTGAACGAACGGGCGAACGGCGTGTACATCATCGCCGCCACGCCGTTCGAGGACGACGGCAAGCTGGACCTTGCCAGCACCGACCGGATGGTGGACTTCTACCTGGAGTGCGGCGTCGACGGCATGACGATCCTCGGCATCATGGGCGAGGCGCCGAAACTTACCCCGGACGAGCAGCAGGACTTCATGCGCCGCGTGTTCGACCGGATCGCCGGCCGCATTCCGGTGATCGTGGGCGTCAGCAATCCGGGAACCAACAACCTCGCCGCATTCGCTCATTCCGCCCTGGATGCCGGTGCCGCCGGCGTCATGATCGCCCCCCTGTCCGGCCTGAAGACCGAGGAACAGGTGATCGCCTATTTCGCGGAGACCCTGCGCATCCTCGGCCCCGACGTGCCGGTCGTGTTCCAGGACTATCCGCAGGTGACCCAGGTCCCCGTCTCCGTCGCGACGCTGCGGCGGGTGTTCGACGACCATCCCCAGATCGTGATGCTGAAGCACGAGGACGCGCCGGGCCTGCGCAAGCTCAGCCAGATCCGAAACTGGCCCGACACCGGCGGACGCCGCATCAGCATCCTGGTCGGCAACGGCGGGCTTCACCTGCCCCAGGAACTCAGGCGCGGCGCCGACGGCGCCATGACCGGCTTCGCCTACCCGGAGATGCTGGTCCAGGTCTGCCGCCGCTTCTTTGCCGGCGACGCCGATGGGGCCGAGGACCTGTTCGACACCTACCTGCCGATCGTGCGCCACGAACAGCAGGCCGGCATCGGCCTCGCCATTCGCAAGGAGATCCTGCGCCGGCGCGGGGTCCTGGCCTCGGCCGCCGTCCGCGCGCCCGGTCCCAGGCTCAACGCCGACGACCATAAGGAACTGGACAGCTTGATGGCCCGACTGGAGACCAGGCTGGGCGGCTGATCCGGAATGCCGAATCAAAAGCGCCGGCGGGGGATCGCTCTCCCGCCGGCGCTTTCATTTAACCCGACTCCCGGGTTGGCCTCAGCCTTCCAGGAAGGTCTTCAGAACCCGGGCGTGCTTTGCCCGGCCGAGCCGTTGCAGCGCCTTCGCCTCGACCTGGCGGATGCGCTCGCGGGTCACGTTGTAGTCGCGGCCGATGTCCTCCAGCGTCTCCTCGGTCCCGGCAAGGCCGAAGCGACGGCGGATGATGTCGGCCTCGCGCGGGTGAGGTCGTCCAGGATCTCCGACAGCTTCTCGCGCAGCGAGCCGGCGGCGATCGCGTCGAACGCACCGGTCGTGGCGCTGTCCTCCAGGAAGTCGCCCAGCCGCGCGCCGTCGTCGTCGTCACCGACCGGAGCGTCCAGGCTGACCGCGTCGGCCGCCATGCGCAGCAGTTCGGCGACCTTCTCGACCGGCATCGCCAGAGCGGTCGCGATATCCTCGTTGGTCGGCTCGATGCCCCGGCGCAGGCGGAGCTGAACCGCGCAACGGCGGATCTTGGTCAGTGCCTCGCAGGCATGGGCCGGCATGCGGATCGTGCGGCCCTGGTCGGCCAGCGCCCGGGTCATCGACTGCCGGATCCACCAGGTCGCATAGGTCGAGAACTTGTAGCCGCGCCGCCAATCGAACTTCTCGATCGCGGTCATCAGGCCGATATTGCCCTCCTGCACCAGATCCAGGAACGGCAGGCCCCGGTTCAGATGCTTGCGGGCCAGGGCCGCGACCAACCGCAAATTGGCCTTGGCGAAGGATTCCTTGGTGCGGATCTGGTCATTCTGCGACCGCTGCAGGCGGGCGGAGAGCTCGCGGAACTGGCTGATCGGCAGCTCGACGGTCTGGCCGATCTCGGCCAGCTCGGCGAACAGGGCATCGACTTCCTGGCCCTTGCGCTCGGCCAGCTTGGCCCAGGCACCGCTCTTGGCAGCCCGCTTGGCCAGCCAGTTCTCCTCATCCTCGGAGCCGAGATAGGCTTCCAGGAAGGCCTCGCGCTTGATGCCGCTGGCCATGACGACGCGGGCCAGACGACCGTCGACGCCGACGATGCGCCGGTTGACGTCGCGCATTGCGTTGATCAGCTCGGTGCGCATGTCGATCGACAGCGGCAGCTCGCGGATCAACGCGGCGGCAGCCGCGGCGTCGGTCCGATGGACCGCCTCGATCCGCTCCAGCGCCTCGACCACCGACGCGGCCAGTTCGGCAGCGGATATCACCGGAACCGCCACGGCCTCCGCTACTTCCGTATCCCCATCGGCGACCTCGGCGAGGTCGTCGTCCAGCGCCGCGTCCTCGCTCTCGGCTTCGGCCCCCAAGCGGGCGAATCGCTCGAGGTCCACGACGGTGCCGACATTGACGGAACCGTCGCGCAGACCCTGGAGGCTCCGCATGAGCCGGGTGCAAGTGAAGGGGCTGGCCGCGATCACGTCGTCGATGGCGGCACGGGCGGCCTCCATGCGCTGGGCAAGCGTCACCTCCTGCTCACGCGTCAGCAGCGGGTGCTGCGCCACGTCACGCAGGTAAAGCCGGACCGGGTCGGTCGAATGCTCGGCGAAGGCGATGTTGCCGCGGGCTCCCGCAGTCTCGTTGCGCACCGCAGTGGCGCGATCGGCGTCGGCGACAGGATGCGCCGTGATTTCAAGGGCGGTCATAACGATTGTCCTCGGATTTCCAACTCAGTCCCGCCGACCCCTGCCGAGGCGGAGGAATAGAAATTCACTCGTTTCGGAAACCATTGTCGCGGCACCGCCTTCGTCTCGCGGCACCGCTCACGTTACCAAAATCTGACACAGCTATTTCCGATCGGTGAACGGCGGGCCATTTCGGTCTTTACGGGCAGTTTGTCAAGGGCTAAACCGCGAATTCCAGACAACACGGTACAGGTCGTTTTGTCGCGCCCCATTATTCCGCAGCCTGCGGGATTCTGTTCCCGGGCTCGATCCGGGCCAGCGCGGCCTCGACAACCTCAGGCCCCACGCCGGTCTTGTGGGCAAATTCGCTCAAGTGCCGCCGCCACGCCCGGCCGCCGCGTTGCCCCTGGAACAGACCTGTCATGTGTCGGGTAATAGCGTTCAGAGGCACGCCTTCGACCCGCCGGGCCTCGATATAGGGCAGCATCCGGCGCACCACCTCGTCCCGAGTCGGGACCGGTTCGATGCCGCCGAGGAATCGCCGGTCTACCCCGGCCAGCACGTAGGGGTTCTTGTAGGCCGCCCGGCCCAGCATGACCCCGTCTACCACCTGGAGATGATCGGCCGCAGTGTCCAGGTCCAGGATGCCGCCGTTGATGGTGATGTCCAGATCAGGGTTCTCCCGCTTCAGCCGGTGGACCAGGTCGTAGCGCAGCGGCGGGATGTCGCGGTTTTCCTGGGGGCTCAGACCGTTCAGCCAAGCCTTGCGGGCGTGGACGATGAACCGGGTGCAGCCGGCGGCCCGCACGGTCGCGATGAAGCGGTCCAGCGTCGGCCACTCCTCCATCTCGTCGATCGCGATCCGCGATTTGACGGTCACGGGGATCGACACGGCAGACCGCATCGCGGCGACAAGGTCGGCGACGAGGTCGGGCTCCGCCATCAGGCAGGCGCCGAACCGCCCTGACTGCACCCGGTCGCTCGGGCAGCCGACATTCAGATTGATCTCGTCGTAGCCGAACCCTTCCGCGACCCGGGCGCACTCCGCCAGCGCCCGGGGATCGCTGCCGCCCAGTTGCAGCGCGACAGGGTGCTCTTCGGGATTGAAGGCCAGCAGCCGCTCCCGCGGGCCGTGCAGGATCGCCCCGGTCGTCACCATTTCGGTGTACAGCAGCGCGTGCCGGCTGATCTGGCGCAGGAAGTACCGGCAGTGCCGGTCGGTCCAGTCCATCATGGGGGCGACGGAGATGGGATAGGGGCGCGTGGTCACTTCAAGTCTCATCACTCAGCTGGCATGCCGCCCCTAGTCCCGCCATGGCATGATCGGCACGGTCGAGACGGCGTTCATCGGCGATCCGTCCACCATCTTGGTGCTGTAGCTCAGATAAACCAGGGTATTGCGCTTGCGGTCGAACATCCGCACCACTCGGGTCTCCTTGAACAGGATCGAGGTGTCGGCGGTGAAGACCTCCTCGTTGTCGCGGAGTCGGTCGGGAACGGTGATCGGGCCGACCTGCCGGCACGCGATGGAGAAGCGCGAGGGGTCCTCCGCCAGTCCCAGGCTGCCCGAGACCCCGCCGGTCCGGGCCTGGCTCAGATGGCAGGCGACACCCGGGACCTTCGGATCATCGAACGCTTCGACGCAGACCCTGTGATTGGCCCCGAGGAGCTTCCAGGCCGTCGTGACGCAGCCAACCTCCTCCGCCCCTGCCGGAGCGACCGCAGCCAGGCTGATGGCTACCCCGACCAACGCCCCAGCGAAACCGTACCGGCTCATACCTGTTCTCCGTCATGGACATCCGCGGCAACAGACACGCGGAACGACCGCCGAAGTCAAGGACCCTCAGGGGCGATATGACACAGGACGACTATCGACATAAAATGTTAATAAATGTTACATGCGGCAGCCTTGAATGTTGCCGCATGTTGCGCCGCGGATAACCGGTACGGCTGACGAACAGCACCTGGGGGATGGAAATGGACACGACCGTGGAAGCGACCAGCCAAAAGGTGGCGCGCGCGAACAAGCCCGAGCCGCAGCCGAAAGCCGAGCCGCTGGAGTTGCCGCCCGACCGCTTCATCAACCGGGAACTGTCCTGGCTCGCCTTCAATGACAGGGTGCTGGGCGAGGCCCACAACACCAATCACCCGCTGCTGGAGCGGCTGCGTTTCCTGTCGATCTCGGCCAGCAACCTGGACGAGTTCATCATGGTCCGTGTCGCGGCCTTGAAAGCCCAGGAGCGCGCCGGCGTCAAGGCGCTCACCCCCGACAACCTTCTGCCGGAACAGCAGCTCGCGCTGATCAACCAGGCCATCATCCAGTTGAACGACCAGCAGCAGGACTGCGCCAACGCCCTGCTGGAGGAGCTGCGCGAGGCCGGCATCTGGGTCGTGGGGCCGAAGGACCTGTCGGACGACGACCGGGCCTGGGCCGAGGCCCGCTTCCTGCGCGAGATCTTCCCCGTCCTGACTCCCATCGCCGTCGATCCGGCCCATCCCTTCCCCTTCATCGCCAACCGGGGAGTGGCTCTCGTCCTCCAGCTCAAGGACCCGGAGAAGACCGAGCCGCTCGACGCGCTGATTCCGCTTCCCAACCAGCTGGAGCGGTTCGTGCGGCTACCGGGAACGGGCACCCGCTTCCTGCTGCTGGAAGATCTGGTGCTGATGTTCCTCGACCGCCTGTTCCCTCCGCCGCTCAAGCTGACCGGTCACGGCCTGTTCCGGGTGCTGCGCGACAGCGAGATCGACATCGACGAGGAGTCGGAGGACCTGGTCCGCACCTTCGAGAGCGCCCTCAAGCGCCGCCGGCGCGGCAAGGTCATCAGCCTCGCCGTCGAGGCGGAGACGACCCAGGACCTGCGCGAGTTCCTGGTCAGCGAGCTGCGGGTCTCCCCCGGCGACGTGTTCGTCCAGAAGGGGCTGATCGCGCTGGGCGACGTCAAGCAGCTCATCCTGGACGAGCGGAGCGACCTGCTTTTCCCGCCGTTCACCGCCCGTTTTCCCGAGCGGATCCGGGATTTCGGCGGCAACTGCTTCGCGGCAATCCGGCACAAGGACATCCTGGTCCATCATCCCTACGAGAGTTTCGACGTGGTGGTGCAGTTCCTGCTCCAGGCGGCGCGCGACCCGGCGGTGGTCGCGATCAAGCAGACGCTGTACCGGACCAGCAAGAACTCCCCCATCGTCGCGGCCCTGATCGAGGCGGCGGAAGCCGGCAAGTCGGTCACCGCCATGGTCGAGCTGAAGGCCCGCTTCGACGAGGAAGCGAACATCCAGTGGGCGCGCGACCTGGAACGCGCCGGCGTCCACGTGGTCTATGGATTCGTCGACCTGAAGACCCACGCCAAGGTGTCGCTGGTGATGCGGCGCGAGGCCGACGGGCTGCACAGCTACGTCCATTTCGGCACCGGCAACTACCATCCGATCACGGCCAAGGTCTACACCGACCTGTCGTTCTTCACATGCGACCCCGCGCTCTGCCACGACGCTTCGGTCATGTTCAACTACATGACCGGCTACGCCAAGCCCCAGCACCTGGAGAAACTGGCGATCGCCCCGCTGACGCTGCGCAGCCGGATCGTCGAGATGATCGACCGGGAGATCGCCCACGCCCGCGCCGGCCGCAAAGCGGCGATCTGGATCAAGCTCAACTCCCTCGTCGATCCCGACATCATCGACAAGCTGTATGAAGCCTCCCATGCCGGCGTGCAGATCGACATGATCATCCGCGGCATCTGCTGTCTGCGGCCCGGCGTGCCCGGCCTGTCCGAGAACATCCGGGTCAAGAGCATCGTCGGCCGCTTCCTGGAGCACAGCCGGATCATGTGCTTCGGCGACGGCCACGGCCTGCCGTCGTCCAAGGCCAAGGTCTTCATCTCCTCGGCGGACTGGATGCCGCGGAACCTGGACCGGCGGATCGAGACCCTGGTGCCGATCGAGAACGCCACGGTCCACGAGCAGATCGTCGAGCAGATCATGGGCATCAACCTGCGCGACCGGGCGCAGAGCTGGCTGATGGGGCCGGACGGCTGCTTCACCCGCATGGAGGCGGAGCTGGGAGCCCCGAACGCGCATACCTATTTCATGCAGAACCCCAGCCTGTCCGGCCGGGGCAGCGCCCGGAGCGCAAGCCGAGGCTGATTTTTCCTGCCATGGTGTCGCCACTCGCGCCTGGAGAATGCGGTGAACCAACATCCGCATTCTCCAGAGCCGGAGGAACCACCATGGCACTGTTCCGCACCTGCGCCGCCGCCGTCGTCCTGTGCGCATTCCCTTTCCAGGCAGGAGCCATGAAGCTGGACTACGACGTCTATGCCGGCGGTCTGTTCCTCGTCAGCGGCGCGATGACCCTCGTCATATCCGGCGACCGCTATTCCGCCGACGTCGAGGCGAAGGGCGGCCGGCTGGTCGACCTGCTGTCCCGCTGGTCCTACCGGGCCTCCGCCGACGGTCGGGTGGAGAATGGCGTCCGCGTGGAGCCCGAGCAGTTCCGTTCCGACCGAAAACAACGCAAGCGCCACCGCACGCTGGTCCTGGATTACGATGGCACCGGCAACGTGTCCGTCACGGCCGAGCCGCCCCAGTCCGAACTGGCCTCCGGCGCGGTGGCGCCGGAGTTCCGCCCCAACACCCTGGATCCGGTCAGCGCCGCGGTCGGGATCATCGCCGCCAGCGGCGAGGCCGGTTGCACGGGTACCTTCCCGGTCTTCGACGGCCGGCGCCGCTACGATGTCACCGTGAGTTCGGAAGGCCTCGACACCCTCCAGAAGTCGCCGCGCAACATGCACCAGGGCGCCGCCGAGAAATGCACCATCCGCATCCATCCCGTCGCCGGCTTCGAGCGTGACCGCGACGAGGGCGAATTCTTCCAATACGGCGTGGACCGGACCGCCACCGCCTGGTTCGCCGCTCCTCTGCCCGGCGAACCCCGGGTCCCGGTCAAGATACAGGTGGGGCTGGAATGGATCGAGGTCGTGATGAACCTGGTTTCCGCCCGTAGCGGGTAAAGGATGGAGGCAAAGATCCAGACCGCCGCTTGTCGGTCGGGCCGACATCTGTTCCGTAATCGACGCACTCATTTCCTGCCGATCTTTTACTGCCGGATCAAGTGGCGCAGGTCGAGGCCAGCCAAGGTTCGGAGCGCCCGCCTGGTATCCAGGGCCACCCGGATCAGCGCCGGTATCTGGCCGGGGCGGCCAGCGACGCTCGCGAGGACGGCGCCCAGCGCCACCCGCCCGTCGGGTCCCATGCCGACCAGCGCGGCGGGGGAAGCTCCCGCTCCGCCGGGTCGGCGACGGCCCGCACTACCGCGAACGGCACTCCGGCGTCGGCACAAAGCCGGGCCACTTGCCCGCTCTCCAGATCGACCGCGACCGCGCCGGTGCGGAAGTGGAGATCGCGCTTCGCCGCGATGCCCGGCACGATCGCCGCCACCCCGGCGACCGGCGCCCGCAGGGCTGCTTCCGGCACCGCTTTCCCCAGCGGCAGGCCGGCCGCCAAGCGGCTGCCATCCTCCAGCACCACATCCGACGCAACCACGAGAGTTCCCGGGGCCAGGCACGGCGCCAGGCCGCCGGCAATGCCGAAGCTGATCAAGCCGTCGGCACCCTCGGCGAGCAGCCGCGCCGCGCCGCCGGTGAGCGCGACCGGCAGGCCGGACCGGCGGGCGATCCGGGCCTCGGCCTTCATGCCGACCACAATGCCGGGCGTCATCAATCTCGCCTAAAAATCATGCAATAAATCCTGGTTTGAATACAATTTGACCATGCCTTTCCGGCTTTGGGAAGCATCCGGCTCTCTCTCCGCCCATCCGGGCTTCCTGGCACCCAAATTGCTGAAGAATGAACCGCTGATGATCGGCAAGTCAAAGAGACAGGGTGGAGTAGAGACGAATGGCCGGACCGGCGGATATCGAACTCGCTGCGGTCACCAAGATGTATGGGCCGGTAACGGCGGTCGACTCGATCGACCTTCGCATTCCGGCGGGGACATATTGCTGCCTTCTGGGACCCAGCGGCTGCGGCAAGACTTCGACGCTCCGGATGATCGCGGGACATGAATCTGTAACCGACGGCGACATACTTCTCGGCGATACGCACATCAACGACCTGCCGCCCGCCCGGCGCGGCACCGCGATGATGTTCCAGAGCTACGCGCTGTTCCCGCACCTCACCTGCGTCGACAACGTGGCTTTCAGCCTGAAGCTGAAGGGGGTTTCGAAGACCGAGCGCCGGGCCAAGGCGATGGACCTGCTCGGCCTCGTCCAGATGGACAAATACGCCGAGCGGCTTCCCGCCCAGCTCTCCGGCGGGCAGCAGCAGCGGGTCGCCCTCGCCCGGGCGCTGATCACCAATCCCAGCGCCCTGCTGCTGGACGAGCCGCTGTCGGCGCTCGACCCGTTCCTGAGGGTCAAGATGCGGGAGGAGCTGAAGCGCCTTCAGCGCGAGCTGGGCATCAGCTTCATCCATGTCACCCACGGTCAGGAGGAGGCCCTGGCGCTGGCCGACCTGGTCGTGGTGATGAACAACGGGCGGATCGCCCAGGCCGGCTCCCCGCGCGAGGTGTTCAACCGGCCGCGCGACGCCTTCGTCGCCCGCTTCATCGGCGGCCACAACGTCCTGTCGTTCCTCGACGGTGCCGCCGGCCGGCAGTTCGCCGTCCGGACCGACAAGATCCGCCTCCTGCCCGACCAGTCGGCGGCCGGACCCAACAGCTTCACCGGCACGGTCCGTCTGGTCGAGTACCAGGGGCCGATGGTTCATCTGCGCCTGGCGTCCCCCGGCGTCGAGGAATTCGCCGTGACCGTCACCGAACAGGCCTTCTTCGCGGCTCCGCTCAACGCCGGCGACAGGGTTACCGCCGTCTGGGCCCAGGAAGACATGCACCCGCTCGCCGCCTGATCCCGAGCGGCCGGCGCTCGCGACGATCGACAATCGAAAACCGACAAACAAGAAAACCGAGAGGCTTCAGAGATGAGCACCGACACCATCAATACGCCGAAGCCGGCGACCAACGGCATCACCCGCCGCCAGGCGCTGAAGGGGACCGCGGCGGCGGCCGCCGGCCTCGCCATCGGCAGCGGGGCCATCACCGGGTTCCCGACGATCTGGGCGCAGAACATCAAGAACGTGACGCTGCGCCAGTTCGGCACCGGCGTGTCCAACCTCAACGCCGTCGCCGAAAAGGTGAAGCAGGACCTGGGCTTCACCCTCCAGATGACGGCGCTGGACAGCGACGCGGTTTCCCAGCGCGCGGTCACCCAGCCCAGGTCCTACGACATCGCCGACATCGAGTACTGGATCTGCAAGAAGGTCTTCCCGGCCGGCGTCATGCAGCCGATGGACGTCGGCAAGATCAAGAATTTCGACAAGATCGTCCCGCTCTTCATCACGGGCAAGCTGACGCCCGATTCGACCATCGCGCAGGGCACGGCGCCGCACACCGTGGGCTTCGTCGAGGGCAAGGACTCGACCTCCTTCGCCAAGTCGCAGACCCAATGGATGACGCTGATCCCGACCATCTACAACGCCGACACCCTGGGCATCCGTCCCGACCTGGTCGGCAAGCCGATCACGCAGTGGAAGGACCTGCTCGACCCCGCGTTCAAGGGCAAGGCGTCGATTCTCAACATCCCGTCGATCGGCATCATGGACGCCGCCATGGTCGCGGAGTCCATGGGCGAGATGAAGTACGGCGACAAGGGCAACATGACCAAGGCGGAGATCGACAAGACCGTCGCCTTGCTGATCGAGGCCAAGAAGGCCGGCCAGTTCCGCGCCTTCTGGAAGACCTTCGACGAGAGCGTGAACCTGATGGCCTCCGGCGAGGTCGTGATCCAGTCCATGTGGTCGCCCGCGGTCGCCGCCGTCCGTGCCAAGGGCATCCCCTGCACCTACCAGCCGCTCAAGGAGGGCTATCGCGCCTGGGGCGGCGGGCTCGGGATCGCCAAGCATGTCAGTGGGCTGGAGCTGGAAGCGGCCTACGAATACATCAACTGGTACCTGTCCGGCTGGGTCGGTGCCTACCTGAACCGCCAGGGCTACTACAGCGCCGTGATCGACACCGCCAAGGAGCACATGAGCGCCGAGGAATGGGCTTTCTGGATGGAAGGCAAGCCGGCCGCGACCGACATCCTCAGCCCCGAAGGCAAGGTGATGGAGAAGGCCGGCGCCGTCCGCGACGGCGGCTCCTTCTACGACCGCATGGGCGCCGTGGCCTGCTGGAACGCCGTCATGGACGAAGACCGCTACATGCTCCGCAAGTGGAACGAGTTCATCGCCGCATGACCGGCCAGACCCAAACCCTCCCGGCCCAGCGCCGGGAGGGGGCGACGTCGAAGCGCCCCGACAGGACACGCCTGGCAGCGGCGGTCGCTCCGTATCTCCAGGTGGCGCCGCTCACGCTCACCTTCGCCGTTTTCCTCCTCGTCCCGATCGCCACCATCATCGTCGTCAGCTTCTGGGACTACGATTCGATCCGGGTGATACCGGATTTCATGCTGCTCAATTACGAGGAGCTGCTGACCTCGCCGGTCACCTGGCAGATCTACCTGAACACACTGAAATACGCGGCGCTGACCTGGGCGCTGACGCTGGGCATTGGCTTCACCGTCGCCTATTTCCTGGCCTTCCATGTCCGGTCGCTGACTTGGCAGATCACCCTGTTCATGATCTGCACGATCCCGTTCTGGACGTCGAACATCATCCGCATGATCTCGTGGATCCCGTTCCTCGGCCGCAACGGACTGCTCAACTCCACCCTGCTCGCCATGGGCGTGATCGACCAGCCACTGGAGTTCCTGCTCTTCTCGGACTTCTCCGTGGTGCTGGCCTTCGTGCATCTCTACGTGCTGTTCATGGTCGTGCCGATCTTCAACTCCATGATGCGGATCGACCGGGCCCTGGTCGAGGCGGCGGTCGATGCAGGCGCCACCGGCTGGCAAGTGCTGACCAACGTCGTCATCCCGCTGAGCAAGCCGGGAATCGCAATCGGTTCGATCTTCGTCGTCACCCTCGTCATGGGCGACTTCATCACGGTGCGCCTGATGAGCGGCGGCCAGAGCGCCTCGGTCGGGCTGATGATGGCGAACCAGATATCCCTGCTGCAATACCCCGCCGCGGCGGCCAACGCGGTCGTGCTGCTGCTGGTCGTGCTGATCATGGTGGCGCTGATGCTGCGCGTCGTCGACATCCGAAAGGAGCTGTGAGCCATGGCGAAACCACGGCGCGGCCGGGAGCCCCGCCCGCTCGGCTTCTATCTGCTGGCCGGGTTCTTCGGGCTGTTCGTTCTGTTCCTCTACGGTCCGATCGCGACCATCGTCATCCTGTCGTTCCAGGGGCCGAACGGCGGGTTGACCTTCCCGATGAACGGCGTCTCGACCCACTGGTTCCACAATCTGTTCGAGCAGCAGGCGGTCGGCGACTTCGGCGGGGCGCTGACCCGCTCGCTCACCCTGGGGCTGATCGTCATGGTGGTGACCGTGCTGTTCTCGGTCGCGGCCGGACTGGGCTTCCGCCATCGCTTCCGCGGCTCGGGCGTGGTGTTCTACATCGCGGTGGCCAGCCTAATCGTTCCGTCGATCCTGGTCAGCCTGGGCATCGGCCTGATGTTCAACATCGTGGGGTTCGAGCCGAACTGGAACAGCTCCGCGCTGGGCGCCCACCTGACATGGACCCTGCCCTTCGGCCTGCTGATCATGTTCGCGATCTTCAACCGCTTCGACCGGGCCTACGAGGAAGCGGCCCGCGACCTGGGCGCCACGCCCTGGCAGACGATCCGATTCGTCGTGCTGCCGATCATCGCCCCCAGCGTCATCGGCATCGCGCTGTTCGGCTTCACCCTGTCCTACGACGAGTTCGCCCGAACCCTGATGACGGCCGGCAGCTTCAACACGCTGCCGCTGGAGATCTACGGCATGACCACCAACGTCACGACACCGGTGCTGTACGCGCTGGGCACCCTGACGACCGCGCTCTCCTTCCTGGTGATCCTGGGAGCGTTGGGCGCGGTGCTGCTGGTCCAACGACGCCGCGCGCGGCAAGGGTCGGATGCCGGCGGCGGGGTTTGAGTCCCGTCAGCCCAGCTCGAACGTCGTGATCCCGAAGATCCGGCCGAGGTCGAGGCCGAGGGGCGGGCCGGCATACATGCGAGCGGTCTCGAACGCCGGGGCGAGGCCGTACCGCGCCGCAAGCGCCGCGGCCTCGCGATTCGGCTCCGGCACGTCCAGGATCACCTGTTCGCCCCCGGGGATGCCGGCGCACAGGCCGCGGAACAGCTTGTCCGCCGTTTCCGCATCGTCGGCGAACAGCGGCCCGATCTTCCAGCCGACGCGGCAAGGCCTCGCGACGGCATAGCCGCCGAGGCTCCCGGCGGTCCCCCCGGCGGCCAGGCCGACGACGCCGGGCATGCCAATCCAGGCCGACAGGAAGGCGGCGCGCGGCGCGCCGAACAGCGGCCGGTCATAGTCCAGAAGCCGGTCGAACGGCACGGCGGCCAGATCGGCGAGACCGTCCGGCATCCCGACGGCGGGCACGGTCCCCTGGAGGCGCACGTTCCGGTGCGCCAGGACGAAGCCGGACTTCCGGTAGTTGTCCTGCTGGGCCACGACGCCATCCAGGCCGACCGTGCGTCCCGCCAGATGCTCCATCCCGGCCCGCCACGCCTCCATGCCGTACCCACGCCCCCGGTACTCCGGCCGCGCGATGTAGAGCCCGAGGAAACCCAGCTTCTCCCCATAGCGGACAACGGACACCGCCGCGGCAGGCTGGCCGTCGTCCGCCTCCGCTATTAGGAAGCCGGCCGGGTCGGCGGCGTGGAACGGCACCGCGTCGCCCAGCCCCGGGTTCCAGCCCTCCTCCGCCGCCCACCGGATCACGCGATCCACGTCGCCGCGGCTCATGGTCCTGACCGTCACGCCGGCACTCCTCCTCCCGCTCCGTCCGTCGGGATTGAAGCACGACGCGGAACTTGCGACAACGGGCCGGCTGCGGCTAAGTCCGCCATCCCATCCCGCGTAACGAGGGCGCTCCTTGCGGCCAGACATCCTGTTCCCCCTGTTCGCTCCCGTCACGACGCTGAAGGGGCTAGGGCCGAAGCTCGGCAAGCTGACCGAGAAGCTGGTCGGGCCCCATGTGGCGGACCTGCTGTGGCATCTGCCGACCGGCATCATCGACCGCCGCTTCGCGCCCGACGTGGCGAACGCCCCGGACAATGCGATCGCGACGCTGACGGTCCGGGTGGAGCATCATTCCGCGCCGCTGAACCCGCGTCACCCCTACAAGGTCCGGTGCCGCGACGACAGCGGGGAGATCGACCTGGTGTTCTTCCATGCCCGCGGCGAGTGGCTGCTGAAGCAGCTTCCGCCCGGCCAGCAGATCGTCGTCAGCGGCAAGGTCGAATGGTTCAACGGCATGCCCCAGATGGCGCACCCTGACCATATCGTCCCGGCCGACGCCAAGGGGGAGTTCGAGGCGGTCGAGCCGGTCTACCCCATGACCGCCGGCCTCGCCTCCAAGGTGCTGCGCAAGGCCATGGCATCGGCCCTGGCCGCCGCCAAGGAACTGCCGGAGTGGCAGGACCCCGCCTGGCTGGCGCGGCGCGGCTGGCCGTCGTGGCGCGCCGCCCTCGCCACGGTCCACAACCCTCAGGACGAGGCTGACCTCTCCGGACTGGCCCCGCCGCGCTGCCGGCTCGCCTTCGACGAGTTGCTGTCCAACCAGCTGGCGCTGGCCCTGATCCGCCAGCACCAGCGCAAGCTGTCGGGCCGCTCGGTCAAGGGGGACGGCCGCCTGCGGGCCAGGGTGGTCGCGGCCTTGCCCTTCGCCCTGACCGGCGCCCAGGCCGGCGCGCTGGAGGAGATCTACGCCGACATGCAGGCGGACCGCCGCATGCTGCGTCTCCTCCAGGGCGACGTCGGCAGCGGCAAGACGGTCGTGGCGTTGCTCGCCATGCTCAACGCCGTCGAGGCGGGCGCACAGGCGGCGCTGATGGCCCCGACCGAGATCCTGGCCCGCCAGCACTTCGAGACCCTGGGGCCGCTGACGGAGGCCGCCGGGGTTCGGCTCGGCGTACTGACCGGGCGCGACAAGGGCAAGGCCCGGGCGGCGATCTACGAGCGGCTGGCGGCCGGGGAGATCGACATCATCGTCGGCACCCACGCCCTGTTCCAGGAGGACGTCGCGTTCCGCGACCTCGCCGTCGCCGTGATCGACGAGCAGCACCGGTTCGGCGTCCACCAGCGGCTCCAGCTCTCGTCCAAGGGCCGGAGCGTCGACGTCCTGGTGATGACGGCGACTCCTATCCCGCGGACCCTGACCTTGACCGCCTACGGCGACATGGACGTGTCGCGCCTGACCGAGAAGCCGCCCGGCCGCAAGCCGGTCACCACCATCACGATCCCGATCGACCGACTGGAGGAGGTCATCGCCGGCATCCGCCGCAAGATCGCCGAGGGCGCCCGTGTCTACTGGGTCTGCCCGCTCGTCGAAGAGTCGGAGCTGGTCGACCTCGCCGCCGCCACCGACCGCCACGCTTTGCTGCGCGCGGAGATCGGCGAGCGGGTCGGGCTGGTCCACGGCAAGATGAAGCCGACCGAGAAGGACGCCGTCATGGCCGCCTTCGCCGGTGGCGACCTGGACGTGCTGGTGGCGACGACGGTGATCGAGGTTGGGGTCAACGTGCCGGAAGCTTCCGTCATGGTGATCGAGCATGCCGAGCGGTTCGGCCTCGCCCAACTCCACCAGCTCCGGGGCCGGATCGGCCGGGGCACCGCCGCCTCGACCTGCCTTCTGCTCTACGACAATCCCCTCAGCCAGACCTCCAAGGCGCGGCTCTCGATCATGAAGGAGACCGAGGACGGCTTCCTGATCGCCGAGGAGGACCTGCGCCTGCGCGGCGCCGGCGAGGTGCTGGGCACGCGCCAGAGCGGCCTGCCGGAGTTCCGCATGGCCGACCTCGCCGTTCATGGCGACTTGCTGGCGGTCGCGCGCGACGACGCCCGCTTGATCCTGGAGCGGGACCCGGAGCTGCAGACCGAGCGCGGCAAGGCGCTCCGCGTGCTGCTCTACCTGTTCGAGCGGGACCAGGCGGTGAAATATCTCCGGTCGGGATAGGAACGGTCAGTCCGCGCCGTACAGGTTCTTCATGCCCAGCTCGTCGCTGCGATGCTTTTCCAATTCCTGGTTGTAGCGGCGCAGCGCATAGGCCTCGGTCAGATAGCCGACGATCTTGCGGCTGGTCGGCCCGTCCAGCACGGGAAGGGTCTCCTCCTCCGCCTCGCCGAAATGCTTGAGGGCGGTACGCACGTTGGTCCGCGGCAGCAGGAAAAAGCGGACGTTCCGGGCAAGTTCGGATACCTGGGTCTCATTCGCCCGCTCGTCCAGATCGGGATTGTGGACCGCGGCCATGTCAACCTGCCCCATGTACTGTCCGGACTCATCGACGACGAACACCTGCTTGACGCTGCCCAGCGGGTAGATGCGGCGCAGTGCCGCGACTCTCATGTCTTCGGCGACGATCTTCTGGTCGCGCCGCATCAGCCGGCCGACGGTAAGGTCCTCGATCCAGCCGACGTCGTGAGCGCCCCGGATCGGCACGCCGCGCAGGTGGAAGCGCCAGGTCGCGAAGGAGTAGCCGAAGGCCTTGCGGACCACCACGCTCGAGATCACCACGCCGGTCAGCACGCCCAGCGTCGCCGGAAAGTCGGCGGTGATCTCCAGCACCAGCATGACCATGGTGATCGGCGCGCCGATGATCGCCGCAGCCACCGACCCCATGCCGACCAGCATGAAGGCGGTATCGCTGACCGACAAGGCGGGATACAGCACGATCGCCACCTGGGCCAGGATGCCGCCGAACAGGCTGCCGAGGAACAGCGACGAACTGAACAGGCCGCCGCGGAACCCGGACCCCAAGGATATGGCGGACGCCAGGATTTTCGCCGACAGCAGCGCCAGCAGCACCGGCAGGGCGAGTTGCTCGTCCAGGCTCATCTGCAAGGCGCCGTGCCCGCTGCCCAGCACCTGGGGAACCCCCATCGCGATCAGGCCGAGGCAGAACCCGCCGACCGCGGGCCGCAGCCAGATCTGGGGCGCCATCCGACGGAACAGCCGCTCCGACACCGTAACCGCCTGCATGGTCAGGATGCCGAGCCAGCCGGAGGCGAAGCCGACCAGGGCGAAGGCGGCATAGTCGACGGCGCCAACACCGACCAGGGTGGCATCGACCGTGAAGATCGGCGCCACCCCGATCGTCATCCGCGCGACCAGCGTCGCCGTGACGGCGGCGACGGCGACGGGGGCCAGAGCCGCCAGGGTATAGCTGCCGATCACCAGTTCGAAGGCGTAGAAGGCGCCGGCCAGGGGAGCGTTGAACGCGGCGGCGATCGCCGCCGCGGCACCGCAGCCGGTCAGGATGCGCAGGTCGCCCCGGCGGAGCCGCATCACCTGCCCGACCGTCGACGAAAGTCCCGAGCCGGTCTGGGTATACGCCGCCTCCATGCCGACCGACGCGCCGCAGCCGTTGGAGATCAGCGTCGAGACGGTCAGCCGGAAGCTATCGATCAGCGACATCTTGCCGCCGAACAGGGCGTTCGCCTCGATCGGGTCGACGATCTCGCCGGGCCGCCAGCGGCGCACGAAGAACATCAGCGTTCCGACCAGCAACCCGCCGGCGGTCGGCACCAGAAGCATGGCGGCGGGAGCGATGCCAACGCCCTCGCTCAGATAGCGCCCTTCGCCGAGATCGAACGCGAGGCGGTGCAGGAAGTCGACGAAGTCATGGAGCAGCATGACGCCGAAGCCGACCACGCCACCGAGCAGGCCGCTTACCAGGATCAGGACAAGCTCGCTGTTGCGCAGCCGTCGCGTCGGGATCGACAGACTCAGGCTGCGGCCGAGCCGGGACTGGCCGGCCTGCCCGGACGGCGACTCGGATTTCGGGGGATCGTCCTGCGCCTTGGCGCCGGAGGGATAGCGTGTGGCTTCGGACATGGGAGTGGAACTCGGCACTCGGTGGAATTGCCCGGCCGAACCGGAGAGGGACACCTCCCGCCTTAACACCCAACTCCCGCAAGCGGCACCGAAGGAGATCGCGGGATGCGGACTCCGCCGTCCTACCCGACGGTTTCAGGCGCCCGGGCGTGCTCTCCCACGCCGCCGCGCCGTGCGACCGGGCGCCGGTCCGGCGGCGTGACGATCCCGCCGGAGACGACCATCTTGATCCCCTCCTCCACCGTCATCTCCAGCACATGCAGGTCGGATCGCGGGACGAAAAGCAGGAAGCCCGAGGTCGGGTTCGGCGTGGTCGGGATGAAGACGTTGACCACGTCGTCCACCGTCAGGTCCTGGACCTCGCCCTGGGTATGCCCGGTGATGAAGCCCAGGGTCCAGATCCCGCGCCGGGGGTACTCGATCAGCACGACCTCGCGGAAGGCCGCGGACTGGTTGGCCAGCACCGTCTCCAGGATCTGCTTCGTGGCGCCGTAGACGCTCCGCACCACCGGCATGCGGGCCAGCACCGCCTCGCCGGCGCGCACCACCAGCCGGCCGATCACACCGGCCGTCAGGGCGCCGGTCAACGTCAGCGCCACGATCACGATCACCACGCCCAGGCCGGGGACGCTGAACGGCATATAGTTTTCGGGGTTGTACTGCGCAGGCAGGAGTTGCGACACGGCGGTATCGATCAGGTTGACCACCGCCCAGGCGAGATAGAGCGTGATGGCGACCGGAGCGGTCACCAGGATGCCCGCCAGGAAATAGGCCCGCAGCCGGCCCATCAGGCCGATGCGCAGGGGCTTGCCGCCCTTTCCCGGAGATGCTGGAGAAGACGCGGGATGATCGGGATCTTTTTGGGGGAGCACGGGCGGAACCTGAGCTGAAACGCTGGTTGATGATGGGCCGAAGCCGGCGGCGGCACAATGGCTTGTTGGCCGCTCCTACTGAAATCGGTTCTATCTGAAAGCATACAATACGTCATTTCGCCGGTGCGAAGCGATTCCGGATCGTGCGGAGAGCCTCAGGAGGGGTCGCGGGCGAAACCGTCGTGGGCTATCCTTGGTCCAGCCTTCGCTCTCCTCGTTCGCCGCCTCGTTCGATCAGGCCCCTTGCTTGCTGGAGTATTCAAACTTGTCGGAAGTGCAGGCCGCCTCGCTAGACCGGATCGATCTGCTGGCGTCCCTGACGCCGGAGGAACGCGCCGCCATCGTCCGCCAGTGCAGCTGGCGCCGCTACAAGGCGGACGAGCAGATCATCGACCACCTCAGCGAGACGCGGGACGCCTGCCTGGTAGTCGAGGGCCGGGTGCGAGTCGTGATGTTTTCCCTGTCGGGGCGGGAGATCAGCTTCGACGACGTTTCCGCCGGGGGTACATGGGTGAACTCTCGGCCCTGGACGGCGAGCCGCGGTCCGCGACGGTGGTGGCGCTGACCGACACGCTGATCGCCTTCGTCCCGCCCCGCCTGTTCCAGGAAATCGTGACAACCCATCCCAAGGTGGCGCTGATGCTGATGCAGCGGATGGCCGCGGTCATCCGAAGTGCTACCGGCCGGATCATGGACCTCAGCACGCTCGGGGCCAACAACCGGGTCCACGCGGAGTTGGTCCGCCTTGCCAAACCCGGGCTGAAGCCCGACAACACCGCGGAGATCTCACCGATCCCGGTCCATGGCGACATCGCGAGCCGGGTCAGCACGACCCGCGAGACGGTCGCCCGCGTGCTCAGCGATCTCGCCCGTAGCGGGATCGTCGAGCGACGCAGCCATGCGCTCGTCGTTAAGGATTATTCGCGGCTGGTCGATATGGTGGAGGAAGTACGGGGCGAGTGAACCGCCGCCTGAGAAGCCCCTCCTGTAGAGCCGCGCATGCACGCCACCCAAGACCTTCACGATGTCCTGATCGTCCTCGCCGCCGCCATCCTGGTGGTGCCGATCTTCCAGCGGCTGCGCTCCAGCCCGGTGCTGGGGTATCTCGTGGCGGGAATGCTGATCGGCCCGGCCGGGCTGGCGATCGTCTCCGACGTTTCCGGCATGACCGTCCTGGCCAACTTCGGAGTCGTGTTCCTGCTCTTCACCATCGGACTCGAACTGTCGATCGAGCGGCTGAAGGCGATCCGGCTCCACGTCTTCGGCCTGGGCACGCTCCAGGTCGTCGTCACCGCGGCGCTGTTCTATTTCGCCGCCCGCTGGCTGGGTCAGCCACGCGAGGCTGCGGCGATCCTGGCTGGTGGCCTGGCGCTGTCGTCCACCGCCATCGTGCTGCAGATCCTGGTGGAACGCGGCGAGCTGCCGACCCGGCACGGCCGCGTGGCCTTCGCGATCCTGCTGCTCCAGGACTTGGCCGTGGTCCCGTTGCTGACCCTCGTGCCGCTGCTGGCGGCCGACGGCGCCCGCCTCGCCGGCGCGCTCGGCATCGCCGCGCTGAAGGCGGTCGCGGCGCTTCTCCTGATCCTGATCGTCGGACGGCTGATCCTGCGGCCGGCGCTGCGCGCCGTCGCCGCGGCGAAGTCGCCCGAGCTGTTCACCGGCGTGACGCTGCTGGTCGTGCTCAGCGTAAGCTACCTGACGGAGATCGCCGGGCTGTCGATGGCGCTGGGCGCCTTCCTGGCCGGTTTGCTGATCGCGGAGACCGAGTACCGCCATCAGGTCGAGGGCGACATCGAGCCGTTCCGCGGGATCCTGCTCGCCCTGTTCTTCATGACCGTCGGCATGACGATCGACCTGGGGCTGGTCGTCCGGGAAGCGCCCCTGGTGCTGTCGCTGGTCACGGCGCTGGTGCTCGGCAAGGCGGTCGTGCTGACCGTGCTGTGCCGCGCCTTCGGCTTCCCGACGGCGGTCTCGGCCCAGGTCGGGCTCAGCCTCGGCCAGGGCGGCGAATTCGCCTTCGTCCTGTTCAGCTTGGCGATGGCCTTGGGCGTGCTGGGAGGCGAGGTGGGCCAGCTCATGCTGGCGGTCGTGGCGCTCACCATGGCGCTGACCCCGTTCCTCATGGTGGCCGGCCGCTGGCTCGCCGGTTTGCTGACCCCGCGGGTCGGCCCGGCCGAACTCCGCCGGCTGGAGGAGGACGCGCGCGACTTCAAGGGCCACGTGATCATCGCCGGGTTCGGGCGGGTCGGCCAGACCATCGCCAGGCTGCTGGAAGCGCAGCGCCTGCCCTACATGGCTTTCGACCTGGAACCTTCGCGAGTCGCGGAAGGCAGAGCGCGCGGCCTGCCGATCTATTACGGCGACGCCAGCCGGGCCGAGGTCCTGAAGGCCGCCGGTGTCAACCGCGCCCGCGCCGCCGTGGTGACGCTCGACCAGCCCCAGGCGGCCGAACGGGCGGTCGAGGCGATCCGGCGGCTGTGCCCCCTGCTCGACATCCACGCGCGTGCACGGGATCATGAGCATCAGGCCCACCTGCGCGAGGCCGGTGCTACCCACGTGGTCCCGGAGATGATGGAAGGCAGCCTCCGGCTCGGCGGCCTGCTGCTTCGCTCACTCGGCCGCTCGCCCGAGGAAGTCGCGGAACAGCTGGAAGAGTTCCGGCTGGAGGCTTACGCGAAGCTGACCAACCTGATTCTCCCCAAATCGAAACGGCTTACGTCCACGCCGTCAAAAGATGAAAAAATGCAGCAAGGACAGCACGGGCGTTTTCAGGATCATGAGAACCCTTGAGTACCGCGAAGCGAGGCGGCTTGTTTTCTCAAAAGGGGTAGTTCGTCTGAAATCGCTCGCGAGATCCAGTCTTTTACCAGTCATTAACCGGCAAATAGCGTAATGGGGGCACGTTCAACATGAGCCGAAGGGCCAGTCGACATGCGCACCCCGATCATTGCTACCGAACTCCGCTCTGCCTGCCGGGTGCATGCCCGTCTGCTGGATAGCTTCATCGAACTGACCCGCGCCGAACTGGACCGGCAGAACTGCGCCTTCGCGCAGGAGAGCCTGCGCGAACTGCTGGAATTGATGCGCGCCGATCGCAAGGCTTACGGCGCGCTGGGTGGCCTGATCGCCGTAAGCGACGCGGCCTGACCCTATTCCTTGGATTTGGCCTTCCGGGCCCGGGGCGCCTTGGCCGTACCGGCTGTTTCCGATGGGGCGGGGGCGGTTTCCACGGTATCGCCGGCGGCAGCGGACGAGCGGCGGGTCCGGGTGCGTTTGGGCAGGGGCTGCTCATCCGACTGGTTGGTCGGGCCGCCGATATCCTCCCCCAGGCTCTCCGCCGCAAGCAGCGGTTCGACGGACTCGGGATGGACGACGGTATCGTCGCCGCCTTGCGACGGATTCGGCACCAGCGTCTGGGTCTGGTTGTCCTCGATCGCGATCTCTTCCTTGGCCAGCGCCCAGTGATCAGCTTCCCGTCCTTCCGGGCAGCCTTCGCGCTGCCAGATCTCGTAGGCCCGTTGTCTCACCCGATTTTCAACTTCGTCGAATAGGCTCATTTCCCCTGGATCTCCCTTTGCCGGTTTCCGGCAATCATATCAAGGCCATCACGGCGCCGCACAAGAAAGCTGAAGACCACCGTCAGGGGTTTTCCGCCGCGACCGCCTGACCGTCCGACCCTAACGGTCCGCATCCGCTCCTGTTCCCTCGACTCCGCTCCGCATCCCCGATCCTTCATCGAACCGCCTGGGAGGGCAGTTCGTCCGCCACCTGCGCAAGTTCGCCGATCACCTCGGCCAGCTTGCGCAGGTCGACCGGCTTGGTCAGGCACTGGTTGAAGCCGGCCGCCTGAAGCTCCTCGTGCCGTTCGGGCATGGCGTCGGCGGTGAGCGCCACCAGCGGCAGTTCCGCCACGTGCCCCTGCATCCCCCGAATCCGCCGGGCGGCCTCCAGCCCGGTCATCACCGGCATCTGGAGATCCAGGATGGCGATATCGAAGTTGCCCTCCGCCGCCTCCTCCACGGCCCGCGCGCCGTCCTCGGCGGTCCGGACGTCGTGCCCCATGCGCCGGATCATGGTCGCGATCAGCAGGCGGTTGAGATCGTCGTCTTCGGCGAGCAGCACGCGCCTGGGAGGAATGGCCGGATCGCCGTGATCCGGGCGGGGCACCGGCGCGGGTAAGGCGCAACGTTCCAGGCTGACCGTGAACCAGAAGGTCGATCCCGCGCCGGGAACGCTGTCGACCCCGATGTCTCCGCCCATGCCCTCGACGAGACGCTTGCAGATCGCCAAGCCGAGGCCCGTCCCCCCGAATCGGCGGGTCGTGGTCGCGTCGGCCTGGGAGAACGCCTGGAAGAGATGACCGCGCTCCTCCTCGCTGAGGCCGATCCCGGTGTCCTCGACCTCGAACCGGACGATCACGCCATCGGAGTCGGAAGGCGTCTCCGAGACGCGGATCTCGATCCGCCCCCGTTCGGTGAACTTGACGGCGTTGCCGACCAAATTGAACAGAACCTGGCGCAACCGGACCGGGTCGCCACGCACTTCGTCCGCGTGCAGTCCGTCCAGGAGCACCGTGAACGTCAAACCCTTGTCCGCCGCCAGCTTGGCGTACAGGCCGGTGACTTCGCGGGTCACGGTGCCGAGTCGGAATGCGACCTGCTCGAACTGGAGTTGGCCCGCCTCGATCTTCGAGAAATCAAGAATGTCGTTCAGAACGGTCATCAGTGTCTCGGCCGACGTCCGCATGATGGCCAACCACTGGGCCTGGTCGGTGGTCAGGCCGGTGTCGGACAGCAGGTCGATCGTGCCGAGCACGCCGGTCATGGGTGTCCGCAGTTCATGACTCATGATCGCCAGGAACTGCGACTTGGCCTGGTTCGCCGCTTCGGCCGCTTCCCGCGCCTTCCTTACCGCCTGCTCCGCCTCCACATCGCGGGTCACGTCCCGTCCGACGCCACGATAGCCGGTGAACCTGCCCATCCGGTCGAACACGGGCTTGCCGCTGGTCGACAGGTGCCGGATCGATCCGTTGGGCATGATGATCCGGTAGGTGAAGTCGCGGAACGGGCGGCGAGCCCGGACATCCGCCCTGTAGCGGTCCCATTTCCCGCGGTCGGCGTCATCGATCACCGGGGCGGCAAGCTCTTCCCTCAGCGCTCCCACGAAAAGATCCTGACCGGCGCCGGTCAGGTTGATGCCCCTGGAGATATAGGTGAACCGGTTGTCCTCCCCGGTTTCCCAAAACCAGTCGCTCGATACCTCGGCCATGTCGCGGAACCGGGCCTCCGATTCGCTGCGGCTCTGCTCGCGCTGTTCCAGGCTGTCGCCCATGTCGTTGAAGGCGCCGGCCAGCTCCCGCAGCTCACCACCGGGAGGCAGCGGCGCCCGGACCGACAGGTCGCCCCGCCCCAGCCTTGCCGCCGCGTCCCGCAGGCGATTGAGCCAGCGCAGCACCAGCACTTCCCCGGCCAGAGCCGCGGCCGTCAGGGACGCCGCCGTCACCAGAAGCAGGGTCACCAGGCTGATGGTGCGCTGCCGGTCGACCTGGGCCAGGACGGCGTCGCGCTCGATCCCCACCGCCAGCCTCGCGTCCGTTCCGGGAAGCACCACATGGGCGAACAGGCGGCTGACGCCGGAGAGGTCGGGGGATTCGACGCTGCCGTCAGCGCTCGCGAGCATGGTGGCGATCAGCGGATGATCCGCGACTTTCGACCCGACCGGCGGATTGGACGGCGCCGAGGCCGAACCGTGGGCCAGCAAGGTGCCGTGCCCGTCGACCAGAACCAGGCTTATATCCTTGGCATTGACGACCTGCTCCGCCAGCCTCTGGAGCCAGCTTATATCGACGCCGCCCAGTGCCACTCCTCCGATCCGACCATCCGGGCTGCGGAACGGCAAGGCGGCAGCCAGGACCGGCCGGCCGCTGACCCGGCCGATCAGGTAGTCGCTGACGACGAACCTGTCCTGTGACACTGCGACCTGGAAATAGGCGCGCTTGGCCATGTTCAGGGCAAGGCCCGCAGGCTGGTCGCTGCACGGCACGCTGCCGTCGGGCCGCGCGATCCAGAGCGACGTCAGCCCCGGCTGGTGTTGGACGATCTCGCCCAGCATCCCGCTGCAGGTTCCCTCGTCGAACTCCCGCAGGGCCGGAATCGCCGTGAGAGCCTGGAGCAGTCCGCGCACCTGGGCGAGAACCTCGCCCTGCCGCATGCCCGCCTCGCGCGCCAAGCTCATGACTTCGTCGCGCGCGCCGGCCAAAATCTGCTGGCGCTGCTGTTCCAGGAGCGTCAGGACCAGGAGAGACAAAGGAATGACGCCGCAGCATACCAGAAGCATCAGGCGCAATCGAAGCCCGCGCAGAACTCCCCACAGCTTTTCGGTTCCCACCGGCATTCAGCCGCATCCGCCGCAATGAAACAGTCTCACTAGACCGAAACAATCAGGGATATGACATGAATTTTCAGGAACCGGCTACCTCATCGTTGCCAAGCCGGTCGAAAATCCGATTGCCTGCGCAAGCCTGTGCAGGGCTGCCCGGCTGCGGGGTCAACGAGGGCCTGCAGTTCCGCTGACCCGATCGGTTTGGCGAGGCAGCCGATTTCCTCGGCGGACAGATCGCGCAGAGCCTCCTGCGTGGTATCTCCCGTCACGATGCAGGCCGGAACCCGCTTGCCGAATCGAGCCCGACACAGGCGGATGGCTTCGAGGCCGGTCATGCCGTCTCCGAGGCCTTGGTCGGCGATGATGAGGTCGGGAACGAACCCCCGGCTGGCGATCAGGGTGAACGCCTCATAAATGCCGGTGACCGCGACCACTGAACAGCCCAGGTCCTCCAGCGTGAAGGCGAAGGCTTGGCAAACCGCGGCATCGTCGTCCACGACCAGGATGTTGGTCCGAAAACCGGACGGCGGGGTCCCCCACCCCTTCGGCGCTGAAGCGCTTGGATGTCTTATCTCCACTTCCAGCACCGCCTTTTCGGCCGTTCGTCATATTATGAGGAACGATACCATGCCTTTCGTCGCATCACAGCGAGTTACATAAATAATTCAAAAGATTTATAGGGCAGTCCGCAGGCGGATATACAGGAAGACGAAGATCTTGATTTACAGGATTATGTTATTGACAGACATGGCGTATTCTTTCGCAAAAGAAACGCATCCTTACCGGCATTCCGCAACTTTACACCAGACCACGGATCAGTCCGCATGCCTTCCCGGCTCCAACGCCCGGACGATCCGAGCGCGCCCGGACCATGTCCATAGCCATGCCAGCACGGCAAGACCCGCGCTTGCCGCAAGCGGGATCCGGAGACCGAACCGCTCCGATGCCACCCCGACAATCAACGCGCCGAGCGCCGGCCCCCCGCGGAAGATGACGCCGTAGAGGCTCAGCACCCTGCCCCTCATCTCGCCGGCCACTGACAACTGGAGGAGCGTCTGGGTGCCGACGCCGGTGACCACCATGCAGGCTCCCAGGACGCCGAGCGAGGGGATAGCCACCCACCACTGGTCCGTGGAGACGAAGGCCAGCAGAGCGAGCGACAGCACAAGGGTATTGCCGAGGGCGATGCCGGTCAGCCCGCCGGAATCGCTCCGCCGGACAAGCCAGAGGCCGCCCAGTACCGCACCGGCACCGATGGTGGAGGTGAGCACGGCCAGCCCGCCCGCTCCCGACGCGAAGACCGCCGCCGCGAAACCCGGCAGCAATTCCACCACCGGACGGACGCAGAGGCAGACCGCGATCAGCAGGATCATCATCGGCGCGATGCCCTCATGGAACGCGGTATAGCGGATGCCGTCCCCCACGTCGCGGAACAGCGAATTCCGCACCCGTGGCGGTGCGGGCGGCTCGGCCGGCAGGCGGATGCGGGACAGCGCCACCAGGAAAAGCACGAAGGTGAGGGCGTTGACGGCGAAAGCGGATGCCAGGCCCCCGGTCACGATCATCAGTCCGGCGACCGCCGGACCGACGAACCGGGCCGAATTGAAGATGATCGAGTTGATCGCGACGGCCGCCGGCAGGTCCTCGCGCCGCACCAGGCTGGGGATCAGCGCCAGCCGGGCCGGCTGGTTGAAGCCGGCGATGACGCCAAGCGCCACCGTCAGGGCGAACAGCAGCTCGATTGTCATCAGATCGAACCAGGTGAGCGCGAACAGGGTGATCGCCTGGACCATGGCGAGCGCTTGGCTGACCTTCGTGACGCGCAGGCGATCCCACCGGTCTGCCACCGCCCCGGCGAAGGGGCCGACGAACACGGTCGGGAACAGGTCGGCAAACGCGATGGCCCCGAGCCACGCACCCGAGCCGGTCAACTGCCAAGTGAGCCAGCCGACCGCTATCCGCTGCATCCACGTGCCGATCAGGGACACCGCATTGCCGGCGGTGTAGAGGCCATAGTTGGGATTGCGCAGGGCTCGGAGGATTCCACCGAATCCGGCGGTAGAGACGGACGGGCGCAAAGGGTGCGAAGCTCCTGGGTGGCGGACCTGGGCAATGAACCTGAGATTGGGCACGACCTCCGGCGCCGTCGGAAGGCGCCGGCCGACAATCCAACAACCGGAACCGCCGAAAGGCTCCGCCGCCTTTCCGTCAGGCCGCCTTCACCGAGTCCAAGAACTGGCGGACTTCGCTGCGCAGCGCGCTGAACCGCTCCTGCAGCTTCGCCGCGAGTTGCACCGTCTCCCGCGCGGCGGTCGATACCTCATGGGAGGCGCCGGCGGCCTCCTGGATCGTCAGGGCGACCGTCTCCGCACCTTCGGCCGCGCCGCTGACCTGGACCGCGATCTCGGTGGTGGCGCCGAGCTGCTCGCTGATGGCCGCGGAGATCTGGCCGGAACGGTCGTTCAAATCGGTGATGGCGGCGGAAATCTGCTGCATCGCGGCGACCGTTTCCTGCGTCACGGCCTGGATCGCCCGGATCTGGCCGGCGATCTCCTCGGTCGCCCGCGCCGTCTGGTTGGCCAGGCTCTTGACCTCCGATGCGACGACGGCGAATCCCTTCCCCGCCTCTCCGGCCCGGGCGGCCTCGATCGTCGCGTTGAGCGCCAGCAGGTTGGTCTGCCCCGCGATCTGGTTGATGAGGTCGGTCACCTCGCCGATCTTGTGCGCGGCCTCCGCCAGGGATTCGACGGTCCGCCGGGTCTCGTCCGCCTTGCCGATGGCACGGCCCGAAACCAGCACCGACTGGCCGACGCTTTCGGCGATGACCTGGATGGAAGTGGTCAGCTCCTCCGCGGCGGCACTCGCGATGGACACGCTTTGGGATGCCCGCGCGGCCGCGGCGGCGACCGTGCTGTTTCGCCGGTCGACGGCCAGAACGCCGTCGAGCACGCCCTCCGCGCCGGCCTTCATCTGGCCGGCGGTCCCGGAAACCTCAGCGACGACCAGTTCGACGCGGCTGTCGAAAGCCGCGGCCAGATCGGTCAGGCGGCTCGCCCGCGCCGCTTCAGCCGCCTGGGACGCGATCTTCTCGGCCTCCAACCGCTCCCGCGCCTGCGCCTTGGTCTTCAGCACATCGACCGCGCGGGCCATGGCGCCGATCTCGTCGCCGCGGCCGGTATCCGGAACGGTGACGCCATGATCTCCATAGGCCAGCCGCCCGACCAGCCGCGTCAGTTTCTCCAGGGGACCGCTGAAGGAGGCGATGATGGCGTAAAGGATCGCCATGACGATCACCAGGGCCGCGACGCCGCCGCCGATCTGGACCATCGCCTGTGAGCGCAGGTGCGCATCGGTCCGCGCCGTCTTCAGCCGCAGCACGTATTCGCCGATCCTGGCCGATTGCCCGCCGGCACCGCCGCGGATTTCCCGGACGACCTCGATGAAGCCCTCGGTCGCGTCCAGGTCGCCGACGGCGGCGACGACCTTCCCCTTGGGATCGCGCACGAAGCTGGCGAGATAATCGGGGTCCCCGGCCGCCGCCTTGACCAGTTCCGTGACCTGCTCGAAGTCGAAATCGAACAAGGGAATGGCCGCGGACCGCGCCTGTAGCGCGGCGATGATGTCGGCTCGGGTTTCCAGGTCGGAATAGGCCGCCTGCTCGGACCGGTGGAGCGTGATGCCGATCGATGATGCGCCCGACAGCAGCATGGTCGCGCCGATCAGGATCAGCGCCTTCTGGCGGATACCGAACCGGCCGGTGATTCCGGCGGCTCCCTGTGCAGCGTTTGGGTCGGGCATGTTCCGCTTCGACTGTGGTTCGAGGGAAAGAGGGCTTCCGGTCCCGGAAGGGCCCGGTCGTCCGGGCCTTGCGTCAGGGCAAGGCGCCGGCCGCCTTGAGCTTTTCGAAGCTGGCATCCAGCCTGCCGACCAGTTCGGCCGCGTCCGGATGTTTCAGCGAAACGACGAAATGGCAGTCCAGGCTGGAAATGAGGCTCGATCGCAGGTCGGGCGGACGCTTGCCGTCCAGCGCCTGCTCCATCGGAAGCTGGTACTGAAGCAGGACCGGCGCCCGTCCCGCGACCAGCAACTGGAGCGCCTGCTCGGGAGTTCTCGCCTCGATCATCTGGACCCGGTTGGCGGGATCTTCGAAATAGCTCCGCCATCCGCCGTAGGAATAGCCGGTCAGCACGATCACCTGCTTGCCGGCCAGATCCTCCTTGGTCCTGACCTCGGGTACCGCGCCGATCGACCAGGCATGGAGATCGATCCTGGCGATCACCGATCTGCTGGCGACAGTCGTGCCCTGGAACGCCTCGGGAGTCTTGATGCCGATGAACATGTCGTATTCACCCGCGGCGATGCCCTGGAACAGGCGCCGCGCCGGAACCGACTCCGAGGCATAGTCCACCCCGGCGTCGGCTGCGACCTTCTGCGTCAGACCGACCAGGCTTCCCTTGGGAGTGCCGTCGGGATCAGTATAGGTGTAGGGAGGCAGCTCCACGTAAACGACCTTCAAAGGCTTGGCCTGCGCCGGAAATGCCCATGCCGCGCCGACCAGCAGGAGGAGCGCCACGGCCCGCAACGGCCATAACCCCGATGTGGCAAGATACCTATGCATGCTGGCTCCTCGGCGCAGGGATTGGGAACAGTTCCGCAGTTCGTTCGAAAAATAATTAGTTAGATTCAAATTCTATCCATTGCGTTGCATAACCTGAATCGACAACTCCCGGCAAGAGCAGTTTTTGGTGCTGCCACCATCTGGTACCGGGTTGCGTTTCAACCGGGGAGATCGAACGCATGGAGCCGACCGGAACCCGTCGTCTTCGCGTCCGGCCTCCATCAACATCACATCGATCGGCTAGATAGGTTAATTGCCGAAATGTCGCATCCGTCGTTCGGCACGTTCGCAACAGATGAAACAAGAAGAAAAAAGAAAACTTATTTACCGTTTGTGAACTACTTCACTGTCTCCGGCCAGTTCGCATGGTCTTGTGGCGTCAGGTTCCCGCGATGGAGAATACCGATGACCCCGACATTGCTGATCGACCCGCACCGCCTGTTCCGCCAGGGCCTGATGCGCCTGCTGGAAGGCTCGCGCTACCAGGTGGTTGCCGAGCATGCGAGCATCGAGGAGGCGCTGGCATCCCGGTTCTCGGAGAGCAGGCCGGAGCCTCGGCTGATCGTCCTCGACCCCGGCGCGGACAGGCCCCAGTCGCTCCAGGCCCTGCGCTCCGCAATGCCGGATGCCCGCCTTGTGATGCTGACTTCCAATCTCCAGACAGACCGCCTGCGGCAGGCCGTCGAGGCGCACGCCGACGGTTATCTCACCAAGGACCATGATCCCGGCGAACTGACCGCGGCGCTCGACCGCGTGATGGACGGGCAAATCCTGCTCCCCGCCGGACTGACACCCTTCAGGATTCCCGTCTCCAAGCCGGCGGCGCCTCGCGGGCTGACCGCCCGCGAGGCCGAGATCCTGCGCCGCCTGGTCAATGGCGACAGCAACCGGATGATCGCCGACCACCTGTCGCTCAGCGAGATGGTGGTCAAGGCTTCGGTCAAGCAGCTGCTGCGCAAGATCAAGGCCGCGAACAGGACCCAGGCCGCGCTGTGGGCGATCCATCAGGGTCTCGACCGGCCGCAGGCGCTCAGCGCCTGACCTGCGCGCACGGGTGCTCGGAACGCGGTTCGGCCGGGGACATCCCAGTCTCCGGGCGGTCCCCTTCCGGGCCGACGGCGTTTTGCCGCACCGCGAAGAAAAGTCCGGGACCGCTAATGAACTCGTCATGGTAACGTCCTAGCAGCCTGTCGGACTGGGATTTTCGGGCGAGCGCTTGAGTGCAGCTGCGCCGCCGGAAGGTACTGAAGACGCCGTCGGGACGGTGATGCTGTCCTCGAAATCGTCGGCACCGACCTGCCGCAGTCCGCGACTGCACCGTGGGCGGCCCTGAGCCCGGTTATCCCGCCGTCATCCGGCCGGGCTCAGGACAAACATCCGCTTCAGGTTCCAAGCCATGGTCACAAGGTTCCACTCGCCGCGAACATGATCGAGACCGCGGAGCAGGAACTGGCGGAATCCCAGCACGGACTTGATGATGCCGAAGACCGGTTCCGGGGTGTGTTTGCGCTGGGCGTAGAGCTTCCTGCCCTCCAGCGTCTTCAGGCGGTGAGCCATGGCCTCAACCGCTGTCGGATCGTCCGACGCGGGCGGCGCCTCGGCAAAGCGCTCGCTCAAGGAGGGATGGTGGGCCTCGCGGCCCAGCGCGATCAGCGGCTCGATGCCGGCCGCCCCACAGGCCTGCACGTTGGCCGCACTGAAGTAGCCGGTGTCGGCCAGCAGGGTCTTGGGCTGGCCCAGATCCTCGGGCAGGGCGGCGAGCTTGCCCAGCATCGGCGCGAGCTGCTGCTTGTCGTTGGTCGCCTGGCAGACATCGGCCGCGACCACCAGCAGGCTGCCCGCCGCCACTGCAGCCTGGGCGTTGTAGCACTGCTCGAAGCCACCGCCCGCCACCGGCATGATGCGCGATTGCTCGTCGGTCAGGTTGACCTGATCGGTTGGCCGGGGACCTTCGACGGGGGGCTGGGGCGGCTTGCCCCGGGGCTTCTTGCCTGTCGCCTCGGCCTTCGCGTCCCGCGCCGCAAGCTTAGCCTCATGTTCGGCTTGCTCGCGCTCAAAGCGTTCTCGAGCGCGCGCTTCGATTGTTGCGCGCGCCTCGGCGAGCTTTGCCAGCCGCTCCTCGCGGCGCCCCAGTTCATCGGGGATCGACAGGCCGTCGGGGAGGTCCGCGCGGTCCGCCGCCTCGGCCTTGGCCAGCAACTCGGCCACTTCGGCCTTCAGTTGCGCCTCGATCTTGCCGGCATGCTCATAGGACAGCGCGCTGTGCCGGCTGGCATTGGCGTGGATCTTGGTTCCGTCGAGCGCCACCGTGCCCATCTTGAGCACGCCCATCTCGCGCGCCACCGCCAGCACCTGGACGAACAGACCCTCGATCTCCTGGAGAAACCGTCGCCGGAACGCCGCGATCGTGTCGTGATCCGGATGCTGGTTCGCCGCGATGAAACGGAAGGCTACCGAGTCATAGCTCGCCCGCTCCAGCTTGCGGCTCGAGAACACGCCGGTCGCGTAGCCATAAACCAGGATGCCCAGCAGCAGCGACGGCGGGTAGGACGCCGAACCCGAGCCGCGGTAGCTCCCCCTCATCACCCTCAAATCCAAGCCGTCGATCACCTCGACCACAAAGCGAGCCAGGTGCTTCTCCGGCAGCCACTCGTCAACCGACGGCGGCAGAAGGAACCCGGTCTGGCGGTCGATCGGCCGGAAGTTGCTCATCGCGGGAATATCCTGGAAAAGCGGTCGAAACGTGCTCTGAGTCTATCAGGCTCGCCCCACGGCGTTAAGTCCGACAGGCTGCTAGGGTGAGGTCGCTGAACGGGGTCGGTCCTCGGCGCGGCGCCGTCGCCTAGACCCCGATTTCGGCCGCCTCAACTCACGGCTGCTTCGGCAGCCGACGTGATTCCAGGGAACCCATGGCACGAAACCGGACTTTCAACGAGATCTCCATCGGCGATACGGCGATGATCCGCAGGATCTGCACGGCGAACGATCTGGTGGTCTTCGCCCATGCATCCGGCAACCTCAATCCGCTGATGCTGCCACGCGACCAGGACCGGAACGGCATCGTCGATCCCGACACGATAGCGCCCAGCATGTGGGTCGGATCTCAGATCTCGGCCGTGCTCGGCAACTCCCTTCCGGGTGCGGGTACCCGCTACCGGGGCCAGACGCTGTCATTCTACGAGCGCGTGCATGTCGGCGACGAGCTCTCGATCACCGTCACGGTGACCGAGAAGCGCGAACCCGGCATCGTGATCCTGGACTGCAAGCTGGTCAACCAGCACGGTACCCTGGTCGCCGATGGCGTCGCCGACGTCCTGGCCCCGACCGAGCGCATAGACACGCCGGATGCGGCGCTGCCCAAGCTGATGATCGAGCGGCACGAGAAGTTCACCCGCATGATCAGCGCCTGCGCGGCACTGCCGCCGCTGGAGACCGCGGTCGTGTTCCCGACCGACCGGAGTTCACTGGGCGGCGCACTGCTGGCGGCCGACGCCCGGCTGATCGAACCGATCCTGATCGGACCGGCCGACCGGATCCGGGCGATCGCCGGGGAGCTGGGCATCGACATCTCCCGTTTCCCCATCGTCGAGATCCCGCAGTCGGAGGCCGCGGCCGCCCATGCGGTCGAGCTGGTCCACCAGGGCAAGGCCGGCGCGATCATGAAGGGCAACCTCCATTCCGACGAGTTGCTGCACGAGGTCACCAAGGCCGGCACCGGCCTGCGGACGGCCCACCGGATCAGCCACGTGTTCGTCATGGACGTTCCGGGCATGGACCATCTGCTGCTGGTCAGCGACGCCGCGATCAACATCCTGCCGAGCCTGGAGACCAAGGTCGACATCGTCCAGAACGCGATCAACATGGCCCTGGCGCTCGGCATCAGCCAGCCGCGCGTCGGCATCCTGTCCGCGGTCGAGACGGTCAATCCCAAGATTCCGTCTACGCTCGACGCGGCCATCCTGTCCAAAATGGCCGAGCGCGGGCAGATCAAGGGCGGCATCGTCGACGGCCCGCTCGCGATGGACAACGCGGTCGATCTCGAAGCCGCCCGGACCAAGGGCATCGCGTCGCTGGTCGCCGGCCGTGCCGATGTGCTGATCGTCCCCAACCTGGAAGCCGGCAACATGCTGGCGAAGGAACTCACCTTCATTGCCCATGCCGACGCGGCCGGTCTGGTGCTCGGCGCCCGGGTGCCGATCATCCTGACCAGCCGGGCCGACGACGAGAAATCCCGCCTCGCCTCCTGCGCGCTGGCCCAACTCCACCAGGCTTACGCCAGGACCGGCAAGGCCATCCTCGACCTCGGCGGCATCCAGGGAGGGCGGCAATGATCGACTCCATCCTTGTCCTGAACGCCGGATCGAGCAGCATCAAGTTCTCGGTGGAGGCGCCGACCGGTCCCGACTCCATCCGCATGCTGGCGGTAGGGCAGATCGAAGGCATCGGCACGCACGTGCATTTCATCGCGAAGGACGCGGACGGCACGGTGCTGGCGGAGACCCGCTGGCAGGACGGCTCCGGTCCGCTCGACCACGATGCGGCATTGCACGTGATCAGCGAATGGCTTGACGGATTTCTCGGCGACGCCCGAGTCCTTGCCGTCGGCCATCGGGTGGTCCACGGCGGGCCGGACTTCTCCGGGCCGGTGGTCATCACTCCCGCCGTCCGGGCGAAGCTCCAGGAACTGGTGCCGCTGGCGCCGCTGCACCAGCCGCACAACCTGGCCCCGATCGACGCCGTCGAAGCGCGCTATCCCGGCGTGCTCCAGGTCGCCTGCTTCGACACGTCCTTCCACCGCGGCCACGACTTCGCCGCCGAGGCGTTCGCGATCCCCTTGAAGTACTTCGACCAGGGGGTAAGGCGGTACGGCTTCCACGGCCTGTCGTACGAATATGTCGCGCGCCGCCTGGCGGAAGTCGCCCCGGACATCGCTTCGGGCCGGATCGTCGTCGCCCATCTCGGCAACGGCGCCAGCATGTGCGCGATTCGCGCCGGCAGGAGCGTCGAAAGCACCATGGGGTTCACGGCGCTCGACGGCTTGGCGATGGGAACGCGCAGCGGGCAGATCGATCCCGGCGTGCTGCTCCACCTGATCGGCGCGGCGGGGATGACGGTGCCGGAAGTCACCCGCCTGCTCTATCACGAGTCGGGGCTGAAGGGTCTGTCCGGCATAAGCTCGGACATGCGCGACCTGGAGCGCAGCGACGATCCCAGGGCCGCCGGGGCGATCGACTATTTCGTTCATGCGATCCGCCGCCAGCTCGGCGCTCTCGCGGCGTCGGTCGGTGGGCTCGACGCTCTGGTATTCACTGCAGGCATCGGCGAGAACTCGGCGCTGGTCCGGCGGCGGGTGTGCGAAGGCATGGAGTGGCTCGGCATTTCCCTCGACGCCGACGCCAACGAGGGCAATGCCCAGGTGATCTCGGCTGCCGATTCGACGGTCAAGGTGCTCGTCGTGAGGACCAGCGAAGAGACGATGATAGGCCTCCACGTGCTCGAAGCGCTGGAACAGGCCATCGCCTGAGTGGTCCGGCAGCCGTTCCGCGCCGGCGGCACCCCGATCGGGGGCCGCCTGAGCGGAACGGTCTCAGTTCAGCATGTCTTCGCCGGGAAGCGGCCCCGGCTGGATCATGTCGCCCGTGGCCGAATCGGTGTCGCTGCTGCCGGTACGCGGCGCTCCGACATCGGCGTTGCCGGTCCGGGGAATGCCGGTGGCGGGTCCGTTGCTGCCCTGGGATCCCAAGGCCGCGCCGCCCGACGTGCTGGACCGGCCGTCGGGTTGGGTACCGCTCCCCTGCCCGCTCAGATTCGCGCAAGCGGTTGCGGCGAACAGGGCTAGGCCCAGTGCGGCGATGGCCATGCGGGTCATGCTGTTTCTCCTGTCGTGATCATTGGCCCGCTGCCGCGACGGCAGCCGGCATGAGGCAACAACAGGAACGCGCCGCATCCATTCCCCTGCTTCCGGGTGTCTGCCGGTCGGAACAATCACATGACCTCGGCGTTGCACGGGCCAACACGCCTGCCAGAAAGGACGACGCCATGGCCTACCGCAAAGCGACCATCGCCGTATTCGCCACCCTTTCACTCGGTCTCGGTGCCTGCGAAGGCATGAACACCGGGGACGTCATCGGCAGTCTGGGCGGCGGCGTCGGCGGTGCCGTGCTCGGATCGCAGATCGGCGGCGGGACCGGACGGGTCGCCGCGACCGCGCTGGGCACCCTGGCCGGAGCCCTGGCCGGCCAGCAGTTGAGCCGCCATCTCCAGGGCAACGACCAGACGACGGCGATTCAGGCTGAAGAGGCCGCGATCACCCGGAACGAACCGATCCAGTGGTCCAGCCCCGACAGCGACCGCCGCGGCACCATCGAACCGACCCGGACATACCAGAACCCGAGCGGCCAGACCTGCCGCGAGTACCAGCATACCGTCTATATCGGCGGACGGGCCGAACGGGCCAACGGCACTGCCTGCCAGCAGCCCGACGGATCGTGGCGGATCACAAGCTGAGACGAGCATGCCGCCCCAAAACCCGAAAAGAAGAAAGGGGCAGCGGATGAACCGCTGCCCCTTTTCCTGTCCGATCGGACCCGGTCGCCCGGGTCCGCACTCCGATTAGAAGTTCAGACGGGTGCTCAGCACGGCGACGTAGCCTTCGTTGCTCTGCACGAGGCTGCCCGGGACGGTGCTGACGACGTCCTCGTCGACGAACATCAGGTCGGCCTGGACGATGAAGCCCGGAGCGAGGGTGTAGGCGAAACCGCCGCCGTAGGTCTTGTAGTCCGGGGTGTAGGTGGTGAAGCCACCCTTTGCGCCCTCGGCATCGGCGTAGCTGAGGCCGACCGCGAACGGACCGGCGGTGTAGCTGGCGCCGACGTGCCAAGCTTTCGCGTCACCGGCGACGGTGCCGACGGCCGCACCGAAGTCGTCGCCGTCAACATAGCCGCCGCCGAACTTGAAGCCGGCGTAGCCGAGCTGGGCACCGGCCTGCCAGGCGAAGAAGTCTTCCAGTTCGGTGGCGCCGAGGGCGTCTTCGCCGCTGGCGGTCGAACCGGTGGCGCCGAGGGCGACCGAGAAGCCGGCAAAGGTGCCGGTGTAGTTGGCGCCGAACTCGAAGAAGTCCCTGTAGGTGGTCTGGGCCTTCAGGCCGACGACCGACTGGCCTTCGTTGCCGTTCTGGGTGGCGTAGCTGACACCGGCCTGCACGCCGGCGAACCGCGGGGTCAGGTACATGACCTTGGTGGAGTCGCCCGAGTCCGGAGCCTTGATGGTGCCGAAGAAGGGCTGGGCGCCGAAGCGGGTACCGCCGGAGGTGACGTCCAGGAAGTCGTAGGCGTCGCCGTCGAGCTGCTCGATGCCGATCAGCGGGGCGTAGATGGCGAGGGTATCGGCGGCGCCGTCGAAGTCACCGAGCTCGATGCGGCCCCAGGTGCCGCCGAGGTAGACCGAGGCCTCGTCCGTCACGATGCCGGCGTTGGCACCCGAGGAGTTCTGCAGCTCGACCTTGGCGCCGTAGAGCAGGCCATTGTCCGCCTTGCCGTCGGCGCGGACGACGATCTCGGTCTCGAGCTGGAATTCGCGGCTGGTACGGCCGGGAACGTCGTCATCATAGTAGGCGCCGAAGAACTCGGTATAACCGCCCAGGGAAACGGTGATCTGCGCCTGTGCAGCCTGCGCATACAGAGCGGCGGCGGCGATCGCGGTGGTCCCCAAAAGGATCTTTTTCATTTAAGCTACCCCTATCGAGTATTCATTCAACCGACGCAGCCACGATCTTGTCGTCCCCGCTGTCGTCTTGGTCGTATAGATACCTCAATGCTGACTTTGCTGAAGTCCTTTCTGCTTCGTAGTGTGAGCTTTGGGCACATATGTGTTCGATCAGTAACATCATCCATACAGCCTATTAGTAACACTTTTGATTTGCTACTTCGGTTCTATTGTTACTGCTGGGACCGGCAGAGACCTGTTTTTGTCCTGGGTGGCTGCCAAGGCGCCCGGCAGGATGCCGCTGCCCCACGGACGCATAGCGTGAGATGAAAACCCGACCTAGACTGAACACTCCGAGGCGTTGCCCGGCCTTGCCGAGTGTCCCAAACAGCTCCCAAATCACAATCAAGAGTCGCGCCGGGATGGTTTTATGGAACTGATCAATCTGATTATTCTCGTCGCCGTCGCGCTCCTGCTGGTCAGTATCTTCACGAGCCTGATTTCCTTCCGCATCGGCGCCCCGCTGCTCCTGATCTTCCTAGGCGTCGGTCTCGCCGCGGGGGAGGACGGGATAGGCGGCATCGATTTCGACAACACGCCGGCGGCTTTCCTCATCGGCAGCGTCGCTTTGGCGATAATCCTGTTCGAGAGCGGATTCGACACGCGCTTCTCGAGCTACAAGGCGGCAGCCTGGCCGGCGCTGACCCTCGCGACGGTGGGGGTCGTCGCCACCATGGGCCTTGTCGGGGTTGCGGCCCGATTTTCCCTTGATCTTCCCTGGCTGGAGGCGATGCTGGTCGGCGCGATCGTCAGCTCGACCGACGCGGCGGCGGTCTTCTTCCTGCTGCGGGTCGGCGGAATCACTCTGCGCGACCGCGTCCGGTCGACCCTGGAGATCGAATCGGGGACCAACGATCCCATGTCGATCTTCCTGACCATCGCCCTGGTCGAGCTGATCGCGGCCGGCGGGACCGACTCGCCCTGGCATCTGGTCCTGATGTTCGTCGGCCAGATCGGCGGCGGCGTCCTGTTCGGCCTTCTCGGCGGATGGCTGCTGATCATGGTGATCAACCGCATCCGCCTGGAGCAGGGTCTTTACCCCGTCGTCTCCCTGTCGCTCGCGCTGTTCATCTTCGCGGTCGCCGGAACCCTTGGGGGGAGCGGCTTCCTGGCGGTCTACGTCGCCGGGCTGATCGCCGGCAATGCCAAGCTGCGCGGCGCGCAGAGCTTGCGCCGATTCCACAACGGACTGACTTGGCTCAGCCAGATCGTGATGTTCGTCATGCTGGGACTGCTGGCGACGCCGTCGCAGTTTCCCGGGCTGCTGGTGCCCGCAGCGCTTCTGGCCCTGGTACTGATCCTGGTCGCCCGGCCACTGGCGGTCTGGCTATGCCTGGCGCCGTTCCGCTTCACGGCCAACGAGACGACCTTCATCGCCTGGGTCGGGCTGCGCGGCGCGGTGTCCATCCTGCTCGCCATCGTCCCGACGCTGTTCGGGCTGCCCGACGGCCAGCTCTACTTCAACATCGCCTTCCTGATCGTCCTGATGTCGCTTCTGGTCCAGGGCTGGACGATCAGGCCGCTGGCCCATTGGCTGAAGCTGATCGTGCCGCCGCGCATCGGGCCGGTCGATCGCGTCGAGCTGGAACTGCCCGGGCAGGCCGACTACGAACTGGTCGCCTACACGATTCGCGAGCACAGCCCGGTGGTGACCGGGCACCGCCTGCCCCGCTGGGCGCGGCCTTCGCTGATCATTCGCGACGGCCAGGTCCAGACGATCCACAGCGTCCGCCACCTGCAGGCGGGCGACCTGGTCTATCTTTTCACCGCCCCGTCGCGCGTGGCGCTGCTCGACCGGCTGTTCGGCGAGACCCGCGAGCTGGCGGAGGACGACCGGCAGTTCTTCGGCGACCTGAGCCTGAAGGCGGACATCACGGTGGGCGCCCTGGCCGAGCTATACGGCCTGCCCCTCTCGGTTCGGAACGCCAAGCTGACGCTGTCCGACCTGTTCCGGCAGGAATTCCGCGACACGGTCGAGGTCGGCGACCGGCTGCGCATGGGCTCGGTCGAACTGATCGCGCGGGATATGGACGAGGGCAAGCTGCTGACCGTCGGGCTGGCCCTCGAACCGGCGACCCCGCCGGCCGGCCTCCGCATCCCCGTGATCCCCCGGCCGGGGGACCTGCTCCACGCCCTCGACGCCGCCCGCAGCCGCTTCTACTTCCGACTGTGGCAACGCCGCGAGCGGCGTCAGGCTCGCCGGGCCGAGCGGCGCGCACGTCGCGAGTTGAAGCGAAGCGGAGGCGACCGCACATGATCAGCCTGCAACGGAACGACCGCTCCGTGGTTTTCACTGCGGTCTGCCGCTGCAAGGTCGACCAAGGCTGAAGGTTGGATTGACATGATTGACTGGATCACCGGTCTGATGAACTCGCTCGGCTATGCCGGCATCGCGTCGCTGATGTTCCTGGAGAACATCTTTCCGCCGATCCCGTCGGAGGTCGTGATGCCGCTCGCGGGCTTCACCGCGGCCGAGGGTCCCTTGTCGCTCGTGGGGGTCATCGTGGCCGGCGTCCTCGGCTCGATCGCAGGCGCGCTGCCCTGGTACTATGCCGGCAAGAAATACGGCGCAAGGCGGATGCGCCATTTCGCCGAGCGTTACGGGCGCTGGATCACGGTATCGCCCGAGGATATCGACCGTGCCACCGGATGGTTCGAACGTCACGGAGGGGTGGCGGTCCTGATCGGGCGGCTGGTCCCCGGCGTGCGCACCCTGATCTCCGTTCCCGCGGGCATCAGCGGCATGCCCATGATCCCCTTCCTGCTCTACTCCACGATCGGGACCGTGGCCTGGACCGGGGCGCTCGCGGTCTGCGGCTATATCCTGCGCGGCCAGTGGCAGGCCGTGGAAGCCTATATCAGCCCGATCAGCACCGTCATCGTCGCCGGCCTCGTCCTCCTGTTCGCCCATCGCTTCTACCGGCAATGGAACGGGCGCCGGAAAGGCGAGGAGGCGAGCCAGCCCGGCGATTAACGGTCCGACCGAACGCGTCATTGCGCCGATACCCCCGTTCCTCTACAAGCACGCCGAAAAGCTTTTTACCAGAAGTTGCAAAAATTGCCTGGAGGCGACAATGCTTTGGTGGTTCGCTCATTCGCCCTACACGCCGAAGGGCTTGGCGATGCTGGCGGGGATCGGCGTCTCGGCCGGCATCATGGCGAGCGCCGGTCCGGCCGGGGCGGCCCCGGTCACTTCGGTCTACACGTTCGGCGACAGCCTGAGCGACACCGGCAACATCTCGGCCGCGACCCTCGGCCTGCTGCCGATATCGCCGCCCTATGCGCCGGGGCGGTTCTCCAACGGCCCGGTCTGGACCGACATCGTCGCCGGAGCCTACGGCACCGAGTCGCGGCCGTCGCTCCTGGGCGGGAACAACTATGCCGTCGGCGGCGCCACGACCGGCGGAACCACGTCGGTCGAGGGACTGCCGGTGCCCGGCGTGACCTTGCAGACTCTGAGCTTCCTGTCGCGGCTGCCGCCTTCAGGTGCCGACCCCGACGCCCTCTACATCGTCTACGGCGGCGGCAACGACGTCCGCAACGAGTTGGGTACCGCCCTGCCGGCCGAAACCCTGGCAGCGGCGGCCACGGCGAATGTCAGCCAGTCCGTGACCAGTCTCGCCCTGGCAGGCGCCCGCTATATCATGGTTCCCAATCTCAGCGACCTTTCCATGACGCCGGAGTCGATCGCGGGCGGCCCCGCGATCCAGGAGCGGGCCACCTCCCTGTCGGCCGCGTTCAACGCCGCGCTGACATCGGTTTTGGACGGCATCGAGGCGGCTCTCCCGGTCGAGCTGATCCCGCTGGACGTCCGCAGCCTGTTCAACGACGTCGCCGCCAACCCTGCGGGCTACGGGTTTACCAATGTGACCACGGCGTGCTTCAGCGGCGCCATCGCCCGGCCCGGAACCGTCTGCGCGAATCCCGACGAGTACCTGTTCTGGGATAACGTGCATCCGAGCGCCGCCGCCCACCGCATCCTCGGCAACTATGCTCTGGCGGCACTCTCCGACTGGGGCGTGGGCGGTTCCGACGGCGACCCCACCGAGGTGTCCGAGCCGGCGACGCTCGTGCTGCTCGCCGGGGGTCTGCTCGGCCTGGGCCTGCTGCGCCGCCGCCGGTCCTGAGCCACGGGTCAGGTCCGGCCGGAGCGGCGGAACAGGCCGGCCCTGCCCGACCGCGACGGTTCCAGCGACAGTCCGATCTCGTCGATCTTGTCGTCCGCGGCGACGCGGACGATCAGTTCGACGGGACCGTAGGCCAGCCGGTCTCCCGTCTCGACCCTGCCTCGGAATTCCCGCTTGAGGACATCGCACACGGTCAGGTCGGCGTCCTGCGGCGGTGTCGGAAACCCGTAGGTCGCCGCGAGCTGCCCGATGGCGGCGTCGGGCGCCAGGGTGAAGTCGCCGTAGAACTCCCGATCCTCGACCTTCAGCTCCGTCGGGCTGGCGAACAGCCGATCCAGCAGGGGAAGCCTGTCGGGCGACGTGAAGATCAGCACCAGGTCGCCGGTCTCGACCCGGCCAGCCTTGTGCAGGCGCATGGACTGACCGTTGCGGACGATCAGGGACGGCCGGGCCCAGCGGGGGATCCGCTCGCCCAGCGTCACCGGGCTGCCCGCCACCGTCCGGTAGGCCACCAGTTCGTGGCTGGCGCCGCCGGGCAGTTCCAGCTCCACCCTGTCCACCGGCCCGATGCGCGGCGGCACGATGAGGCCGAGCCGGCGCGCCATGGGCTTAATCGTCCAGCCCTGGACCAGGAGCGAGACCAGGACGATGATGAAGGCGGTGTTGAAGAAGATCTGCCCGTCCGGGAAACCGGCGATCAGCGGCAGGATCGCCAGCAGGATCGAGACGGCCCCGCGCAGCCCGACCCACGCGATGAACGCGGTCTCGCTCCGGGTGAAACCGAACGGCATCAGGCACAGCCAGATCGCGAGGGGGCGCCCGACCAGGATCAGGAACAGGGCCAGGGCGATCGCCTGCGGCGCGATGTCCAGAAACTCGGACGGCGTGGCGAGCAGCCCCAGCATCAGGAACATGGTGATCTGGCAGAGCCACGTCATGCCGCTCTGGAAGCGGCGCAGGGACCGCGCGCCGTGGAGCCGGCTGTTCCCGGCGAACATGCCCCCGACATAGACGGCGAGGAAGCCGCTGCCGCCCAGCATCGAGACGCCGGCGAACAGGCAGAGGGCCAAGCTGATGACGATGATCGGGTAGAGCCCCTGTTCGAGGTCTATCCGGTTGACCGCCTGGACGATCAGCCACCCGCCGGCGAGGCCGCCCAGGGCGCCGATGCCCATCTGCAGGAGGAAGGAACCGGCCACTTCCCACGACAGGCTTTGGGCCGAGCCGCCGCCCGCTATCAGTTCGACCAGCGTGATGGTCAGGAAGATCGCCATCGGGTCGTTGCTGCCGGACTCGATCTCCAGGACCGACCGCACCCGTTCGCGTATGTTGATGCCCCCGACCCGGAGCAGGAAGAAGACCGCCGCCGCGTCGGTGGAGCTGACGATCGCGCCCATCAGCAGGCTTTCGAGCAGCGGCATGCCGAAAGCGACGTGCGCGACCGCCCCCACCAGCCCCGTGGTGAGCACGACCCCGACCGTGGCGAGGGTCAGGGACGGCCAGGCCGCCGCCTTGACGGTCTGCCACCGGGTCTCGAACCCGCTGTCGAACAGGATGATGGCAAGGGCGATGGAGCCGACGAAATAGGCCAGCCCCGCATTGTCGAAGTCGATGCCGCCGATGCCGTCTTCGCCGGCAAGCAACCCGACGCCGAGGAACACTAGAAGCAGCGGCGCTCCGACCCGGAAGGAAATCAAACTTGTCAGGACACTGATCGCTATGAGGCCGGCTCCAACCAGAATAGCCAAGCTCATCATGTCGATCATGCGTCGAAATCCTCATACTTCCTTGGTCCGGGAGACACAAGATATGGGATTTCGACGTTCGTTATTCAACAGCTGGTATGAAGCCCCCCGCCGGGGAATCAGCGCCCCGAGCGGCGGCGGGATGGGTTGCCCTGGGGCGGCCTGCCTTGCTGGGCCTGCGCCGGACGGCCCTGACCCTGGCCATGAGCTTGGCGCGTCTGGTCCTGCCGGCCCTGGGCCGGCCGGCCGTGACGCTGCGGACGGCGGTCCTGGAGAGGAGGCCGGGCATCGGGATCGGCCTGCACGACACCGCCGAGGGAGTGCCACGGATGGTCCTCGACGACCGGGATGCGGACCTTGATCAGCTTCTCGATGTCCTTCAGGTAGGCCCGCTCCTCGCTGTCGCAGAACGAGATAGCGATGCCGCTGGTCCCCGCCCGCGCCGTCCGGCCGATCCGGTGGACGTAGCTTTCCGGAACGTTCGGAAGGTCGTAGTTGATCACGTGGGTAATGCCGTCGATATCGATGCCGCGGGCGGCGATGTCGGTGGCGACCAGCACGCGGATCTCGCCGGAGCGGAAATTCTCCAGCGCCCGCTGGCGGGCTGTCTGCGACTTGTTGCCGTGGATCGCTTCGGCCCGGACCGCGATCTGGCCGAGTTGCTCGACGACCCGGTTGGCGCCGTGCTTGGTCCGCGTGAACACCAGCGCGCGCCCGATGTCCGGCCGCTTGAGCACTTCGCCGAGCAGGGGCCGCTTGTCCGCCTTCTCGACGAACATGATGCGCTGCTCGATCCGCTCCGCCGTGCTGGAAACCGGCGTCACCTCGACCCGGACCGGTTCGGTCAGGATCTTGTCGGCCAGCTTCGCGATCTCCGGCGGCATCGTTGCGGAGAAGAACAGCGTATGGCGCTTGGTCGGCAGGACCTTGATCACCCGCCGCACGTCATGGATGAAGCCCATGTCGAGCATGCGGTCGGCCTCGTCCAGCACGAAGACTTCGAGCCGGTCGAGCTTGATGAAGCCCTGCCCGATCAGGTCGAGCAGGCGGCCCGGCGTGGCGACGAGGATATCGACGCCCCGCGCCATGCTCTGGACCTGGGGATTCTGGCCGACGCCGCCGAAGATGACCGTGCGGGTGAGCGGCAGGTGGCGGCCATAGGTCGCGAAGCTCTCGCCGATCTGGATGGCGAGTTCGCGGGTCGGGGTCAGCACCAGGACGCGCGCACCGTACGACATGGGCCGGGTGCGGTTCTCCGACAGGCGGTGAAGGATCGGCAGCGCGAAGGCCGCGGTCTTTCCTGTGCCGGTCTGGGCAACGCCAAGCAGGTCGCGGCCCTGGATCAGGTGCGGCACGGCCTGCGCCTGGATCGGAGTGGGATTGCTGTAGTTTTCGGCGCTGATGGCGCGCAGGATCGGCTCGCTCAAGCCGAGTTCGCTGAAAGACGTCACTATGAAGGGATCTTTCGGGGCCTGCCCCGCGCGCTGCCGGGTCGCCCTTTGTGCTGATGCTGGCCCACCCGATGCAGCGGCAAAGCCGCTTCGCGCGATCGGACGGTGCGTTTGTTCGAGTACGATAATTGCTCCTTCGCAGATGCGAAGTCAAGCCCCGCGTGACCGGATCATCCAGGGGCGCGGTATCCGCCGCGCCCCGTCCCGCCGTCAGCCCTTGGTGCGCAGGCTGCTCCGCCCACCGTCCACGCCGAACACCTGCCCGGTGATCCAGCCGCTATCCTTGCCGAGCAGGAAGGCCGCCATGGCCGCGATGTCGTCCGCCTCGCCGATGCGGCCCAGCGCGTGCAGCCCGGCGATGCTCTGGGTCATCTGCTCGTTCGAGGTCAGGCCGTGGGCGAGCGGCGTCCGCGTCAGGCTCGGCGCCACCACGTTGACCCTGACATGGGGTGCCAGTTCCGCCGCCAGGGACCGGCCCAGCCCTTCGACCGCGCCCTTGGCGGTCGCGATCAGCGTATGGTTGGCGAAACCCTGCCGGACCGCGACGGTGGAGAACAGCACGACCGATCCCTTGGCCGACTTGAGCCCCTTCTCGGCGGCGCGGATCGCGTCCACCGCGCCAAGCACGTTGAGCTTGTAGGTCTGGATGAAGTCGTCGTGCTTCGTCGCCTTGAGCGGCCTGATGTCGATCGAACCGACGCAGTAGGCGATGCCGGCGATGCCCTCGCCCTGGTCGGCCTCACCCACCGCGGTCGCGACCTGGTCGGGATCGAGCACGTCGCACCGAGCATGCCGGGCCTTCAACTCGTCCGCCAGCGCGCCGACCTTGTCGGCGGAGCGGCCGGTCAGGAAGAGTTCCGAGCCGCCCGCCGCGAGCCGCCGCGCCAGGGCCTCGCCGATGCCGCCGTTGGCGCCGAAGATGATGATGGGTGCTGCCATGGATACCGAGCCTCAACGCTGTTTGATCGTAACCGTCAACATGTGTGACTGAACTAGCGTGCGGCGCGGCGCCGTCCACCGCCGGGCGCGGTGTCGACGGATGATTTCCCGGTTTTTCAAAGGGATAAATCGGGTTTTGATTTAATGATCGGGTAATGGAACGGTCACCGAAGTGTCATGGCGCCGGTCTATGGTCCGCGGCAACACACCCCGGAACACGGGGCGGATCACGGACCGGAGCAGGTGGGAGAGAACCATGGACAGCCGCGACATTTCCCAGTTTTCGTGCAAGGCGGAAGCCTTCGAGGCGTCCGAGGACATCGGCCGCAATCCCTCCGAGGGGCCGACCCTCGGCGACATCATCGCCAAGCGCTTCGCGCGCCGCGACATGCTGCGCGGCTCGCTCGCCGTCGCCGCCATCACCGCCACCTTCGGACCGCTGGCGCTCGCCACGGCCGAGAAGGCCAAGGCCGCCGCCGGCAACGGCAGCAAGGCCAGCTTCAGCTTCGACGAGGTGACCCGCGGCGTCGACCGTACCCACCACGTCGCCAAGGGCTACAAGGCCGACATCCTGATCCGCTGGGGCGACCCCGTGCTGCCCGGAGCCCCGGCCTTCGACCCGATGAAGCAGACCGCGGCCGCCCAGAAGATGCAGTTCGGCTACAACAACGACTATGTCGGCTACATCGGCCTGCCCTTCGGCTCGAACAATCCCGACCACGGCCTGCTCTGCATCAACCACGAATACACGGACGAGGAAGTGATGTTCCCCGGCGTCGGCGTGGAGCAACAGGAAGCCAAGTTCACGGCCATGACCAAGGAACTGGCCGAGATCGAGATGGCGGCCCACGGCGGCACCATCATCGAGGTCAAGAAGACCGACGGGACATGGGCCGTCGTCGCCGACAGCAAGTACAACCGCCGGATCACCGCGTCCGACACGGTGATGCGGATCACCGGTCCGGCCGCCGGCCACGACCGCATGAAGACCAAGGCCGACCCGACCGGCACCAGCGTGATCGGCATGATCAACAATTGTGCCGGCGGCATCACGCCCTGGGGCACCTTCGTTTCGGCCGAAGAGAACTTCAACGGCAATTTCGGCGGCAAGATGGCCGACGACCATCCCGAGGCCGAGAACTACAAGCGGATCGGCGTCCCGGGCAACTGGTACAACTGGGGGACCTATCACGACCGCTTCGACGTCTCCAAGGAGCCGAACGAGGCCAACCGGTTCGGCTGGATGGTCGAGATCGACCCGCTCGACCCGACCTCGGTGCCGAAGAAGCGCACCGCGCTGGGCCGCTTCAAGCACGAAGGCGCGGAGAGCATCGTCAACAAGGACGGCCGGGTCGTCTTCTACATGGGCGACGACGAACGGTTCGACTATGTCTACAAGTTCGTGACCGAGGGCAAGTTCAACCCGAACGACCGCGCCGCGAACATGGACCTGCTCGACAAGGGCACCCTGTACGTCGCCAGGTACGGCGAGGACGGCAAGGGCGAGTGGCTGCCGCTGGTCCACGGCCAGGGCAAGCTGACCGCCGAGAACGGCTTCAACAGCCAGGCCGACGTGGTGATCCAGGCGCGCAAGGCCGGCGACGTGCTCGGCGCCACCAAGATGGACCGGCCGGAGGACGTGGAGCCCAACACGAAGACCGGCAAGGTCTACGTGATGCTGACCAACAACACCCGTCGCAAGGCCGACGCGGTCGACGTGGCCAACCCCCGCGCCGACAACGCCTTCGGTCACATCATCGAGATGACCCCGACCGACGGCGACCACGCCTCGACCACCTTCGCCTGGGACATCCTGGTGAAGTGCGGCGATCCCACCGTCGCCGCGGTCGGCGCCACCTTCAACCCCGCGACCTCCCCCGACGGCTGGTTCGGCATGCCGGACAACTGCGCGGTGGACAACCAGGGCCGCCTGTGGGTCGCCACGGACGGCAACAGCTACAAGGCCACCAAGACGACCGACGGCGTCTGGGCGATGGAGACCGAAGGCGACCTGCGCGGTACCGGCAAGCTGTTCTTCCGCGTGCCGGTCGGCGCCGAGATGTGCGGCCCGGTGTTCACGCCGGACGACAAGACCCTGTTCCTGGCCGTGCAGCACCCGGCGACCGACAACACCAAGGATTGGCCGGAGTTCGGCAAGGCGTCCAGCTTCGAGGACCCGGCGACCCGCTGGCCCGATTTCAAGGACGGCATGCCGCCCCGCCCGTCGCTGGTGGTCGTCACCAAGGAGGATGGCGGCGTCATCGGCGTCTGACCGGTCCGCAAGGCTTTTCGGGAACGGGCGGCTTCGGCCGCCCGTTTTCGTTCGGCGTCCTTCCGCCGCCCGACCCTCCCGCCTTCTTTTTCGGGTAATCCGGCGTGCGCGCTGTTATATGATTACATATCGCCCGACGATCTTCCGGGAGCCGCCATGGCAACCATGACAACACCGGCCCAGCCCGCGGCCGCGCACGACCACCGGCACTGCGTTTCCGGCGCCCTGGCGCGCGCGGAGACCTTGTGCGCGTCGCGCGGCGCCAGGCTCACCCCCATCCGGCGCCAGGTCCTGGAATTGGTGTGGAGCGGGCATCGTCCCCGGGGCGCCTATGCGATCCTGGAGGACATGCAGGTGGACGGGCGCCGGGTGGCTCCGCTAACGGTCTACCGCGCGCTCGACTTCCTGGTCGAGCACGGGCTGGTCCATCGCCTGGAGAGCCTGAACGCCTATATCGGCTGCCCGGACCCGGACCATGCCCATGCCGGCCAGTTCCTGGTGTGCAGGGACTGCGGCAACGCGATTGAACTGAACGACCAGGGCGTCAGCGCCGCCATCGCCGAAAGCGCCCGCTCCAGGGGTTTCCAGATCGACCGGCCCACGGTCGAGGTGCGCGGGATCTGCCCCGCCTGCCAGAACTCGCTAACGTCATCTCCTGAGAAAGCCGAACCTTGACCACTGTCATCGCCGCCAACCCGACCCGCCTGCCTGTCTCCGTCCTCACCGGCTTCCTGGGCAGCGGCAAGACGACGCTGCTCTCACGTCTGGTCCGCCACCCCGGCATGGCGAACACGGCGGTGATCATCAACGAGTTCGGCGAAATCGGGCTCGACCACCTGCTGGTCACCGAAAGCTCGGAGAACACGGTGCTGCTGAACAGCGGCTGCCTGTGCTGCACCGTGCGCGGCGACCTGATCGACACGATGCGCGACCTGTTCCTGAAGCGGGTGCGCGGAGAGATCCCCGAGTTCGACCGCGTCGTGATCGAGACCACCGGCCTCGCCGATCCGGCACCCGTGCTCCACACCCTGATGAACGACCCTCTGATCGCCGCGCGCTTCCGCCTGGACGGCGTCATCACGACGGTGGACGCCGTCAACGGCTCCGACCAGTTGAACCGCCACCAGGAGAGCGTCAAGCAGGCGGCCGTCGCCGACCGGATCGTGCTGACCAAGACCGACATCGCCTCCCCGGGAGCGCTGGCCGACGTGGAGCGGCGGCTGGCCGCGCTGAACCCGGCGGCCCCGCTGATGCGCGCGGTCCAGGGCGAGATCGAGCCGGCGGGTCTGTTCGACGCCGGCCTCTACAACCCGACGACCAAGAGCCCCGACGTGGAGCGTTGGCTGCGGGCCGAGGCTTATGGGGATGACCACGGGCACGGGGATCACGGCCATGATGACCACGACCACGGGCATCACGAGCACGGGCATGATCATCATGGCCACGATCACCGCGACGGCCGGGCCCATGACCGGAACCGGCACGACGACCATATCAGCGCCTTCTGCATGACCATCGAGGAACCGCTGGCCTGGGAAGGCTTCGCCACCTGGATCGAGACGCTGATCACGCTGCGCGGTCCCGACCTGCTGCGCATCAAGGGCATCCTGAACGTTCGGGAGTCCGACACGCCCGTCGTCGTCCACGGCGTCCAGCACGTGTTCCATCCGCCCGTGCGCCTGGAAGCCTGGCCTTCCGAGGACCACCGCTCGCGAATTGTCTTCATCACCCGCGACGTCAGCCGCGAGACCATCGAAGCCATGTTCGACGCCTATCGCAACGCTTCGGAGTAACGGGTTCCGGAAAAAGGAAACGGCGGGCTGAAAGCCCGCCGTCAGATCGTTCTAACCCTCATATTCTTCTTGGCACCTGGCCGGTTCCAGCGCCTTGCGCTACAGGACCTTGTCATGACGGGGGCAGCACCCCCGGTGTGGCCAAGTTGGTATCCAAAGCCGCCACGACGCCAACCTCAGCCGCTCACTCGTAACGGGAGCGGTACCGGTGCGTTGCTTCCTCAACCTAATCGTCCCGCCCTTGAAGTGGGCAGGATCGTTCATTGTTCGGCGACGCCCTCCCCTGACGTGCCTTTGTCGTGCGGGTTCGTTTATTGCCTTCTTTCTTCCCGCATCGTTGGAGTGACCATAGCGCAATTCCCCCATACCTGAAAGGGTTTTGTTGAGAAATTCGCCGTCGTGCGAGCATTAAGTCATGGGTGTGACCGCCGGCCAAAGTAATCGGGACGAATTCGGGGAGCGACCTCAACATTCCTGGACCGATCGGTTCATCTTCATCTCGCAGATGCACAATGAAAATTCCCGAAGTTTTATTGAGCCCCTGGATCATTTTCACGGCATCAACCCGGTAGCCCACAACCACGCGCACGCAAAGCCGAGTGATAATGCGGTCATAGGTATGCCGCACCGGGCATGCTCCAGAAAGCCGAGCCGAACCCCGACGGCCCGCGCCCGCTCGACCACGATGATGTTGGCGAGGCTGCCGAGGATCAGCAGGTTCCCCGCCAGGGTCGACAGCAGGGCCAGACCGTACATCGCCCCTTCGGGGGGATCGGGCCAGACCGCCAGCAGCAGCACCACCGCGGGCACGTTGCCGATGGTGTTGCTTGCGACGACCGACAGAGGCGCCAGCACGGCCAGGCGGTCGGGCAGCAACCCGGCGGATGCCAGCGCGGCCACCGCCTCGGCCGGCAGGCCCGTGCGTTCGAGGGCGGAGTTGATCGCGAACAGGCAGGCGAACAGGACCAGCAGCGGCCAGTCCACCATGCCGACCATGCGCCGGCTCTCCAGGTTCCGGCTGATCAGCAGCATTCCGGCGATCAGCAGTACGCCGACCTCGTGCGGGACGCGCGTCGCGAACATCGCCATCAGCGCGCCGGTCGCGACGAGCGCCTTGCCGAACTGCCACCTGTCCAGTTCCGGTTCCGGCAGGTCGGCGAAGGCGGGATTGGCGGCATCGGCCAGGCGTCCCCGCCAGACCACGGAAACGGTGACGAACACGCAGGCCAGCGCGACCAACGCAGGAACGCCGCAGGCCGCCAGGAACCGCCAGAAATCCAGCCCGCCGACCTGTCCGATCACGATGTTCTGGGGATTGCCGATCAGGGTCGCGGCCGATCCCGCGTTGGCGGCACCGGCCAGGGCGATCAGGTAGGGACGCGGATCGAGGCCCCGTCCCTTCAGCCCCGCGCAGAGCATCGGCGTCATGGCGAACACCACGACGTCGTTCGCCAGCACGGCGGACAGTCCGCCGCCGGCCGCGACGGTGACGGCCAGCAGGGCCTGGGGCGAGCGGCCGGCCCGCGCGATGCGCAGCGCGCACCAGTCGTAGAACCCGGCGGAGGCGAACTGCGCCGACAGGATCATCAGCCCGAACAGGATGAACAGCGTCGGAAAATCGACAGCTCCCGCGATCTGGCCGCTGTCGAGGGCCCCGCCAGCGAGCATCAGGATGGCGGCCACCAGGGCGATTCCGGTGCGGTCGATCCGCAGGCCAGGGAACCGTCCCAACGCCATGCCCGCGTAGGTGACGGCGAAGACGGTGAGAACGAACAAGGTCACGTCTGGGGAATCCGGATCGGTGTTTGGCGGCGAGCGGCGGGAAGCAGGTGTCCCTTAACACCCAAGCGGGCGCCAAGTCACACGTGTCATGCGTTGATCCCGACCAGGCCACCGGCCGGCCGTCCCAGGGCGGATGCACTGCGATAGGCCCGGGCTGCCGAGGCCACGAGGCCGCCGTCCTGCGCCGGAAGGCCTTGCTCCTGTCCGGCCTGCTCCTGTTCCGTCTGCCCGGGAGGCCGCAAGCCGGACCCGGTCCGGCCGAACGATTGCGCCTTCCCGTCGGAGGCGGACCCTTCCCCGCCCTCTTCGGCCTCGCCGCCCCCCTGAAGCTTCTCCAGGGTCTGGGCGTTCAGTTCGCGCTGGGCCTCCATGCGCGCCTTGTCGGCGGCCGCAGCCACCTTGTAGTCCTGGGGCGACGGTTCGGCCGGTGCTGTGGCGGCGCCCCTGATCCGTTCCATCTTGGCGATGGTGGCCGCAGGGTCCCTTTCCGGGCTGATATCGATCGACACCTCCCCGCCGATCGCATAACGCCTGCCGTCCGGGCCGGTCTGGTAGGTGTAGGAAGGAGAACCGGCATACTGGCCGCCGGCGGCCTGATGGGCGCGCTCGTGGTTGCGCACCTCCGTGTCGCGCTTCTTAAGCTCCTTGACCTGGTCCCGCTCGGCCTCGGTCAGGCCGGAGGCGTCGCGCTTCTCGCCGTCCTTCGACTGGCCGTTCACTCCGGACGCGGCCGACGGGACGCTCGACGAGGTATCGCTCTTCAGGACGTGGGCGCAGGCATCCGCGCAGCCGCACGGCATCGACCGGATCGGCCTGAGCCAAACCGTCGAAGCGGACGACGCCCGCGGGGAGGAAGCGGCGCTCGTGATCATGGACCCTCGTCGGGGAAGTCCAGCGTTGAAGGATCACAGGACGGCAGCATGCGCCGACGCCGCTAATTTTCCGTAAAGCCGCCCCCTGTAACTGCGCGGCGGAGGGCACCAGCTTATGCCGGAAGCTCCTGCCGGACTGCGCCCGGGCACTGCGGCCGAGCACTGCGGCCGATCCCGTGCTATAGAGCCCGCCGCCGTTTCCGAAACCCGACGAACACAGCGCCTTGTCCAATCCTGAAACACTTTTCCCGGCGCTGCCGATCGATCCCGTCCTGCCGGAGATCCGCCGGACACTGGCGGGCTCCCGCCATGCCGTTCTCCAGGCGCCGCCGGGTGCCGGCAAGACCACGCGCGTTCCGCTGGCGCTGCTGGAGGAGGATTGGCTGGCCGGCGGCAAGCTGATCATGCTGGAACCACGACGGCTTGCCGCGCGTGCGGCGGCCCGGCGGATGGCCGGCCTGCTCGGCGAAGCGGTCGGCGAGACCGTCGGCTACCGGGTTCGGATGGACAGCAAGGTCGGTCCGCGGACCCGGATCGAAGTGGTGACCGAAGGCGTGCTGATCCGGCAGCTGCAGCAGGACCCCGCGCTGGAAGGCGTCGGCGCCGTCCTTTTCGACGAATTCCATGAACGCAGCCTGGACGCCGACCTGGGCTTGGCGCTATGCCTCCAGTCCCGGTCGGTGCTGCGCGACGACCTGCGCCTGCTGGTCATGTCGGCTACGCTCGACGGCACCGCGGTGGCCGGGCTGCTCGGCGGCGCTCCCGTCGTCACCAGCGAGGGCCGCGCGTTTCCGGTCCAGACCCGCCATGTCGACCCGTCCAAGGCGCGGCGGATCGAGGACGCCGTCGCATCCACCGTGCTCCGCGCCCTCGACGAGGAGCCGGGCAACATCCTGGTTTTCCTGCCCGGCGTTGCCGAGATCCGGCGCGTCGAACGCCAGATTCGCGACGCCTCGCCGGGTCCGGGCATCCTCATAGCCCCGCTCTACGGCGACCTGCCCCAGGACCAACAGGACCAGGCGATCGGGCCGACCCCGCCTGGCCGGCGCAAGATCGTGCTGGCGACCTCCATCGCCGAGACCAGCCTGACGATCGAGGGAATCCGGGTGGTCGTGGACAGCGGCCTGATGCGCGTCTCCCGCTTCGATCCGGGCAGCGGCATGACCCGGCTGGACACGGTCAGGGTCAGCCATGCCTCGGCCGAGCAGCGCCGCGGCCGCGCCGGCCGCCTGGAACCCGGCATCTGCTATCGGCTCTGGCCGGAGGAGCAGCATCGCGCGCTGCAGCCCCACACCGCGCCGGAGATGCTGGCCGCCGACCTGGCGCCGCTGGCGCTGGAACTGGCCCAGTGGGGCGTGCTGGACCCCGCCGAGCTGCGCTGGCTGGATCCGCCGCCGGCGCCGGCCCTCGCCCAGGCGCGGGACCTGCTGCGCCGCCTCGGATCGCTCGACGCCGGGGACAGGATCACCCGGCACGGCAGGCGCATGGCGTCGCTCGGCATGCACCCCGCCTCGCCCATATGGTGCTGGCCGGAGACCGGCTCGGCTGCGGTGCGCTTGCCTGCGAGATCGCGGCCCTGCTGGGGGAGCGCGACATCCTGTCCGGGCCATCGGCCGGCGGGACCGGCGAGCAGCGGGACGGCGACCTGCGCCGCCGGGTCGAGGTGCTGCGCTCCGCCGACGTCGCTCCCCGGGGGGGTAATTGGACGGTGAGGCAGGTGGCGCGGCAGGCCCGGCAGTGGCAGCGCCAGCTCGGCATACGGCCGGGCAGCGGCGACGTCGCCGATACCGGCCGCGTGCTGGCCTTGGCCTACCCCGATCGGATCGCCCACCGCCGGGCGGGAAGCGACGGCCAGTACCGGCTCAGCAACGGGCGCGGCGCCTATTTCCTGAAGATGGAGCCCCTGGCCGCCGAGGAGTTCCTGGCGGTCGCCGACCTGGACGGAGCCAAGCGGGAGGCACGCATCTTCCTGGCGGCACCCCTGACCCTCGCCGAGTTGGAGGAGGACTTCGCCGACACCATCGAGACGGTGGAGTTCGTCGCCTGGGACGGGAGGGAGGAGGCGGTGCTCGCCCGCCGGCAGCGCCGGCTGGGCGAATTGGTCCTGAAGGACGAGCCGCTGCCCGACCCGGAGGGTTCCCGGACCGCCGCCGCCTTCTGCGAGGGCATCCGCGAACTGGGCCTCGCCGCCCTGCCCTGGACCCAAGAGTTGGAGAATCTCCGGGCGCGGGTCCAATTCCTGCGGCGGGTCGAGGGTCCGGACAGCGAATGGCCGGACCTGTCCGACGCGGCGCTGCTCGGCACGCTGGAGGACTGGCTGGCGCCGTTCCTGACCGGCATGACCCGCCGTGCCCACCTGAAGCGGCTGGACCTGTCGGCGGCACTCAGGTCGCTCCTGTCGTGGCACCGGCAGCGCGAGCTGGACGAGGCCGCGCCGACCCATGTCACTGTCCCCAGCGGGTCCCGCATACCGCTGGACTATACCGGCGGCGACGTGCCGGTGCTGGCGGTGCGTCTCCAGGAGATGTTCGGCTTGGCCGAGACCCCGGCGCTGGCCCGCGGCCGGGTCCCTCTGGTCCTTCATCTTCTGTCGCCGGCCCGCCGCCCGATGCAGGTGACCAGCGATCTCGCCAGCTTCTGGGCCAACACCTATCGCCACGTGAAGGCCGACCTGAAGGGCCAGTATCCCAAGCATTACTGGCCCGACGATCCCCTCCAGGCGGAACCGACCAGCCGAGCCAAGCGGCGCGGCACCTGACCGGATTGTTTTCCCGATGAGCACAGCATGAGCGAAGCCTCCCGATTCGACGCCATCGTGATCGGCGCCGGCGCCGCAGGGCTGATTTGCGCCATGTCCGCAGGGCGCCGGGGCCGGCGCGTGCTGCTGATCGACCACGCCGAGAAGGCCGGAAAGAAGATCCTGATCTCCGGCGGCGGGCGCTGCAACTTCACCAACCTGCACACGGCGCCGAACCGGTTCGTCTCGGCCAACCGCCATTTCGCCATATCGGCGCTGAAGCGCTATACCCAGCACGACTTCATCGCCCTGGTCCGCCGGCACGGCATCGCCTTCCACGAGAAGAAGCTGGGCCAGCTGTTCTGCGACGACAGCGCGCGGGACATCGTCGGCATGCTGCTGCGCGAGTGCGAGGAAGCGGCCGTCGAGCTGGCGCTGGAAACCTCGGTGACGCGGATCGCCCGGGACGACCTGTTCCGGGTGGAGACGTCGCGCGGGCCGTTCGAGTCGGAAAGCCTGGTGATCGCGACCGGCGGCCTGTCGATCCCCAAGATGGGGGCCACCGGGTTCGGCTACCGGATCGCCGAGCAGTTCGGCCTGAAGGTGCTGCCGACCCGCGCCGGCCTGGTCCCCTTCACCTTCGCCGACGCGGACCCTAGGAATTTCAAGGACCTCGCCGGCGTGTCGTTCGAGGCGTCGGTGCGCTGCGGGGGCACCGCGTTCGACGAGGCGATCCTGTTCACCCACCGCGGCATCAGCGGGCCGGCCATCCTGCAGATCTCGTCCTACTGGCGCGACGGCGACCCGGTCGAGATCGACATGCTGCCCGGGCTCGACGCGGTGCCGCACCTGAAGCGGCTGGCGGCCGAGCGGCCCAAGGCTGAGGTGAAGACGGTGCTGTCGGAGGTGCTGCCGCGCCGCCTCGCCCACCGGGTGACGCCCGCCGGGCTGGACGGGCGGCCGGCGGGGCAGGTGCGGGACCGCGACTGGCTCGGCCTTGCCGACGACCTCCGGCGCTGGCGCATCACGCCGGCCGGGACCGAAGGCTACCGGACCGCCGAGGTGACGCTGGGCGGGGTCGATACCTCGGAGCTTTCCTCCAAGACCCTGGAGGCCCGCAAGGTGCCGGGCCTTTTCTTCGTCGGCGAGGTGGTCGACGTGACCGGCTGGCTGGGTGGTTACAACTTTCAGTGGGCTTGGTCGTCCGGCTTCTGCGCCGGCCAATTCGCCTGACGGGATTTACGGTTACGCTTCGTTCACCATCGGCGGCTAGGCTGTGCGGGATTTGGGGCGAATGCCTTGAAAATCGTCGCGGAGAGGTGGTTGGCCAGCATGGAACACGCGTCCTCTCCGGCCCTTCCGCCCATGATCGACCTGCTCGCCGACTGGCGGGCCTTCTGCGCCTTCCAGTCCCGATGCCTGGATGCCCTCCGCAACGAGGTCGAGGAAACCAGCCGCATCGTCGAACAGAGCACGCTGGACATCAGCAGCGGGTTCCGCGACCTCGCCGTGTCGGCGGACGAGCAAGGGAAGCGGGTGCAGGAGATCATCGCGAACGCGAACATCGTCGAGCTGGAAGGCGAGCACGTCCCGATCGAGCAGGTCATGATGCTGATGCAGAGCATCCTGGTCGAGATGGTGAACAACATCGTCTCGCTGTCCATGCAGGCGATGCGCATGGTGTATCTGCTGGACGACGTGGTGCAGGACGTCGACGTGGTCGGCAGGTTCATCGGCGAGATCGAGGAGATCAACCGGCAGACCAGCTTCCTGGCGCTGAACGCCAGCATCGAGGCGGCGCGCGCCGGCGCCGCCGGCAAGACCTTCCACGTGGTGGCGGGCGAGGTGCGCGAACTGTCCGCCGGGACCGCCGCCCTGGCCGAGCGGATGCGACAGACCGTCGGCGCCGTCTCGCGCGGGGTGGCACGTGGCTACGACATCCTGCGGACCATCGCCGAAACCGACCTGTCGCCCCAGCTCCTCGCCAAGGAGCGCATCGACCTCGCCATGTCCGGCCTGATCGTCCAGGCGGACCATTTCACCTCGGTGCTGGGCGAGGCCGTGACGGCCTCCGCCGGCATGAGCCGGAACATCGGGCAGATCGTCGTCCGCCTGCAGTTCCAGGACCTGGCGAAGCAGCGGCTCGACCACGTGATCGACGGCATGACGGCGATGAAGGCCGGCCTCGCCGACCTGGACGCCGCCACCCGGTCGGCGCATCCGGCATTGCGCGACGTGCCCGACCGCTCCGGCTGGCTGGCGACCCTGGCGCCTCCCGCCCCGGCGGGATCGGTGCGGGAGCAGGACCTTCGCCGGCTGCTGCTGGGCGGCAGCGGACTCGACGGGCTGGGCGCCCTCGATGCGGAGATCCCGGCGACGGACCGGGAAATCGAGCTGTTCTGAGCGCGCCGCCTAGCCCCAGATCTCCCGCCAGTACTGCCGCAAAAGGTCGCCGGAAGCGCTCCGCTCCCGCTGGAACCTGACGGGCGGCCCGAGCAGATGTCCGTCGCGGTCGACCTGGGCGCGGATGCCCCAGAAGCCGAGCGCGTCGCCGCCCCACATGCCATAGCGGTAATCCACCGCCTCCACCACCGCGCCGTCGGGGGACTCGGAGATCTGCCAGAACACCTTGCCCATGGCGAACCAGGTGAAGATCGCCGCCTCCGGCGTGGCGGCGACCCGGTCGATCAGCGGATCGGCCTGGAGCGGGTAGGTCTCCCATGCGATCGGCCTGTCGCCGAACACGGAACGGTAGCCCACCATGACGGACTCGGGCGTCTCGGCGACGACCCGGCGGAACCAGGGCTGGAACATCTGCGGATAGGCCAGCACCTCGCCGAACGGCTGGCCGGCCCGCCGCAACTCCTCCCGCGCCATGGTCCGGACGGAATCGTTGATCGCCCAACCCATCAGCGAATAGGCGTAGATGAACAGCAGGGCCGCCGCCGCCGATCCGACCGCGGCACCCGGCCGGCGCTTCGCCACGGTTCCGATGACGAGAGCGACGATCAGGACCAGGCTGTAGACCGGGTCGATGATCGGCAAGGCGTCGATCGCGAAGCGGTGCCGGGAGAACGGCGCCAGCAGCTGGGTGCCGTAGCTGGTGAACAGGTCGATGATCGGATGGGTGAACAGCACCAGGACCGCCAGCCAGATCCAGGCCCGCAGCATCTCCGGCGTGTCGGATCGGTCGGGCTCGCCCCGCCGGGACGCGCGCCAGCGGTGGAAACGCCAGATCGCCCATCCGAAGAACGGCCCTGCCACCGGTCCGAAGAAGATCGAGTGCGTGATTCCGCGGTGGTGGACCCAGCTGGCATAGGGGCCGAAGAAGCCGGCGACCACGTCCAGGTCGGGAACGACGCCCAGCAACGCCCCCGCCACCATGGCCCGCCGGCCGAGCGTCCGTCGAAATCCGGCCTGCGCGACCACGGCGCCGAGCAGGCTTTGCGTAATGCTGTCCATGTCCTACCCGAGGGCCTTTCCTGAAGCTTCCACCCGGTCCTTGGAGGCCCGGCACCAGAGAGAGATGCACCGGCCGACCGTCGAGGCAATCGCCTTACCCTCGGGGAAGGGACGGATCAAGCGTCAGGCGTCCCCGCGCGGCGGCGGCCCGGCCGCTTCCAGCTCCGCCGCCTCCTCGTCCGTGAAGACCCGGCTGCGGGTCAGGAAGCGCACGCCTTCCGGGGCTTCCAGCGAGAAGCCGGCGCCCCTGCCCTGCACCACGTCGATGATCAGCTGCGTGTGCGACCAGTATTCGAACTGCGCGGCTCCGATGAAGAACCGGCAGCCGGCGATCTCGCCGAGGTGGACGTCCTGCGCGCCGGTGCGGAACTCGCCCGCCGCGAAGCACATCGGCGCGCTGCCGTCGCAGCAGCCGCCGGACTGGTGGAATGCCAGGTCGCCATGGATCGCCTTCAGCTTCTCGATGACGGCTACGGCGGCCGGCGTGACGGTGACGCGTTCTACCATGTCGTTCCTCCCCCTGTTTTCCCGATAGGCACGACGAAAAGCCCCCTCCTCCGTGCGGAGGAGGGGGGAGCCAGTTCAGCGAGGACAATCCTGGACGTTTGTCACGCGATCAGAAGAAGCCAAGGGCCTTGGGGCTGTAGCTGACCAGCAGGTTCTTGGTCTGCTGGTAATGGTCGAGCATCATCTTATGGTTCTCACGGCCGATGCCCGACTGCTTGTAGCCGCCGAACGCCGCGTGGGCGGGGTACAGGTGGTAGCAGTTGGTCCACACGCGGCCGGCCTGGATGCCGCGGCCCATGCGGTAGGCACGGTTGCCGTCGCGGCTCCACACGCCGGCGCCCAGCCCGTACAGGCTGTCGTTGGCGATGGCGAGGGCCTCTTCCTCGGTCTTGAAGGTGGTCACGGACACGACCGGCCCGAAGATCTCCTCCTGGAAGACGCGCATCTTGTTGTTGCCTTCCAGCACCGTCGGCTGGACGTAGTAGCCGTCCGCCAGCTCGCCTTCGAGGACGGCGCGGTTGCCGCCGATCAGGACCTTGGCGCCCTCGGCCTTGCCGATCTCGATGTAGGACAGGATCTTGTGGAGCTGGTCGTTGGACGCCTGGGCGCCGATCATCGTCGCGGGATCGAGCGGGTTGCCCTGCTTGACCTGGCCGACGCGGGCGACGGCCTTCTCGATGAAGCGGTCGTAGATGCTTTCCTGGATCAGGACTCGGCTCGGGCAGGTGCAGACTTCACCCTGGTTCAGGGCGAACATCGCGAAGCCTTCGAGCGCCTTGTCGAAGAAATCGTCCTCTTCGGCCATCACGTCGGAGAAGAAGATGTTCGGCGACTTGCCGCCCAGCTCCAGCGTGACGGGGATGATGTTCTCGGACGCGTACTGCATGATCAGGCGGCCGGTCGTGGTCTCGCCGGTGAAGGCGATCTTCGAGATCCGCTTGTTCTGGGCCAGCGGCTTGCCGGCTTCCACGCCGAAGCCGTTGACCACGTTCAGCACGCCCTCGGGCAGCAGGTCGGCGATCAGCTCCACCAGGACCATGATGGCCAACGGGGTCTGCTCGGCCGGCTTCAGCACGATGCAGTTGCCGGCGGCCAGCGCGGGAGCCAGCTTCCATACGGCCATCAGCAGCGGGAAGTTCCAGGGGATGATCTGGCCGACGACGCCCAGCGGCTCGTGGAAGTGGTAGGCGACCGTGGTGCTGTCCAGCTCGCAGGCGGAACCTTCCTGGGCCCGGATGCAGGCGGCGAAGTAGCGGAAGTGGTCGACCGCCAGCGGCAGGTCGGCATGGGTCGTCTCGCGGATCGGCTTGCCGTTGTCGATGGTCTCGACCAGGGCCAGCAGGTCCAGGTTCTCTTCCATCCGGTCGGCGATGCGGTTGAGGACCTTCGCGCGCTCGGCCGGGGAAGTCAGGCCCCACTTGTCCTTGGCCTTGTGGGCGGCATCCAGCGCCAGCTCGATATCCTCGGCGGTGGACCGGGCGATCTCGCCGACCGGCTTGCCGGTGATGGGGTAATGTTGCTGAAATACTGACCCTTCACCGGAGCGACCCACCGGCCACCGATGAAGTTGTCATACTTTGGTCGAATGGCGATCTTCTGGCTGAATTTGTCGAGAGCTTGGTGAATCATCGTTTCCCCCTTTGACCACGGCGTGGTTATCCTGGACGTGGCACTATGAATGCCTGAGGATCGGGGGACCTGTATATGATACCTTAGACGCACTGCGGCAGATTGTCCCGAGGGCGGGACCCAGTGTTTGCTGTCGGCCCTCCAAGGTGCATACGCACACGGCCGATCAGGAGCTGGAAGCATGCCGAAGGAAGCAGGCGCATGGGTCTACATCATGACGAACCGCCCCAACGGGACGCTCTATGTCGGCGTCACGACCAATCTGGCGCGGCGCATCCATGAGCATCGGGAAGAAGCCCATGACGGCTTCACGATGCGATACGGTTTAAAACGCTTGGTCTGGGTGGAACGGCATGATGAAATCCTGCGCGCCGTGCAGCGGGAGAAGAACATCAAGCACTGGTCGAGGGCGTGGAAGGTGCTCCTCATCCTCAAGGACAATCCGGAATGGGACGATTTATATGAACGCCTGCAGATATGACGAAAATTTACATGATTCCGGCTCTATTTCATATGATCGAAGCCACTTCCCTCTTCATCATGGCCGGACTTGATCCGGCCATCCACGCGCGCACTTCATCCCGGCAGTTCGCGCGTGGATGCTCGGGTCAAGCCCGCGCATGATGAAATGAGGAGCAACAGTCTATTGAAATGCTTGATCAGGCTCCGACGGAGGACAGCAATCGACGTCGTCGATCCGGCATACGCCCGGCACCGTCACGTGCGGCCGGCTGCGCATGCTGAAGTCGCGCACTTCGGCCCGGCCGTTCCGCTGGAGCCAGGCGACAGCCTTGGGCACCAAGCGCGGGTCGACGCCGAGTTGTTCGCTGATGTGGTTGAAGGAGACGGCGGCGGTTTTCCGTTCGAGCAGGCGGTTGCGGCAGGCGCCGGCGACTCGTTCGGCCAGTTCGGGTATCCCGTTGTCCTGGCCGAGCTGAATGACGATTCCCATCAGAGGCTTCCTCCCAAAGATGCCATCAGTTCTTTTTTCGTTCTTCTGGACCGCCGGGCGACGCCCGAGGAGCACTGAGCGTCTCACCTCCCCAGCCAAGCTGCGACATTGTGTCGCTAAAAATAGGTCGATCCATGATGATCGGCAAGCATCCCGCTTTTCCTCATTCGAGTGATTCTGGCGGGTACCGTCATGCCGCAATGCGGGATATGATGACAGGCTACTACCCAATAGCCGGAACGCCGGACCGGCGGACGGTTCCCCCTGCGTCGCAGTCGGTGCGCCCTGCACCAAAAATTCGAGGCGAGTTCATGGCGATACACGTCGCACTCAATCACAAGACCTTCTACCGCTATGACCGGATGGTGTCGCTGGGGCCGCAGATCGTCAGGCTCCGGCCCGCCCCCCACTGCCGCACGCCGATCCTCAGCTACTCACTCAAGGTCGAGCCGAAGCAGCACTTCCTCAATTGGCAGCAGGACCCGCAGTCCAACTATCTGGCCCGCTTCGTCTTTCCGGAGAAGACCGACACCCTGTCGATCGAGGTCGACCTTGTCGCCGAAATCTCGGTGATCAACCCGTTCGACTTCTTCCTGGAGCCCAGCGCCGAGCAGTGGCCGCTGGAGTACGAGCCGTGGCTGCAGCGCGAGCTGCGCCCCTACATGGAGACGGAGAAGGTCGGGCCGAAGCTCGCGGCATGGATCGCAAGCGTCCCGCGCGAGCCGATGCAGTCGGTCAACTTCGTGGTTGCGCTGAACCAGCGGCTCCAGCAGGAGATCGGCTACGTGATCCGCCTGGAGCCAGGCATCCAGACGCCGGAGGAAACCCTGACGCTGGGCACCGGGTCGTGCCGCGACAGCGCCTGGCTTATGGTCCAGATCCTGCGCAACCTGGGCCTCGCCGCCCGTTTCGTGTCGGGCTACCTGATCCAGCTGACCGCCGACCAGAAGGCGCTGGACGGCCCCAGCGGCACCGAGGTGGACTTCACCGACCTGCACGCCTGGACCGAGGTCTACCTGCCCGGCGCCGGTTGGATCGGGCTCGACCCGACCTCCGGGCTGCTGGCCGGCGAAGGCCATATCCCGCTGGCCTGCACCCCCGACGCGTCGAGCGCCGCTCCCATCACCGGCGCGGTGGACGAGTGCGAGGTCGAGTTCGGCCACGAGATGTCGATCACCCGCATCTACGAGGCGCCGCGGGTCACCAAGCCCTATACCGAGTCCCAATGGGGTGCCATCGAGGCGCTGGGCCATCGGATCGACCAGGAGCTGAACGACGGCGACGTCCGGCTGACCATGGGCGGCGAGCCGACCTTCGTGTCGATCGACGACATGGAAGGGGCGGAGTGGAACACCGCCGCGGTCGGGCCGACCAAGCGGCAGTACGCCGCCACCCTGCTGGACCGCCTGATGCGCCGGTTCGCGCCCGGCGGCCTGGTCCATTACGGCCAGGGCAAGTGGTATCCGGGCGAAAGCCTGCCGCGCTGGGCGCTCAGCATCTACTGGCGGCGCGATGGCGACGCCATGTGGGCCAACACCGACCTGCTGGCGAAGGAGACCGTGGATTACGGCTTCGGAACGCAGGAGGCAGGCCTGTTCCTGGTGACGCTCGCCAAGAGGCTGGGGATCGAGCCGAGCCTGGTGCTGGCGGCCTATGAGGACCCCTGGCATTACCTGCGGAAGGAACAGCAGCTCCCGGTCAACGTCGACCCGCTCGACAGCAAGCTGGAGGACAAGGAGGAGCGCGCGAGGCTGGCCAAGGTGTTCCAGCGCGGCCTGAACGAGCCGGTCGGGTTCGCCCTTCCGATCAACCGGCGGATGGACCAGAAGGGACCGGTCTGGCTGTCCAGCACCTGGCCGCTGCGCCAGGAACGCCTGCTCCTGGCCCCGGGCGACAGCGCGCTCGGATACCGCCTGCCCCTGGGGTCCCTGCCCTGGGTCGACATGCGCGACTATCCCTTTTCCTGGGAGCAGGACCCGTTCGACGACCGCGCTCCGCTCGCCCCCCACGCGGTTCCGCTGCGCCAGCGCACGGCGGAACCGCCCAAGCCGGAAGCCCTGCGCCGCCAGGCCTACCAGGCCATGGCGGAGGTCAGGACCGAGATCCCCGAGGCCGGCAAGTCGGCCTGGTGGGTGGTTCGGACTGCGCTGTGCTGCGAGGCGCGTGACGGCAAGCTCTACCTGTTCATGCCGCCCATGAGCATGCTGGAGGATTACCTGGCCCTGGTCGCCGAGATCGAGGCCACCGCGGTCGAGCTGAACATGCCGGTGATCCTGGAAGGCTACCAGCCGCCCCGCGACCCCCGGCTCAACAGCATGGCGGTCACCCCGGACCCGGGCGTGATCGAGGTCAACATCCACCCGTCCCACTCCTGGGACGAGCTGGTGCGCAACAACTTCGCCCTCTACGAGGAAGCGCGGCTGGCCCGTCTGGGGACCGAGAAGTTCATGCTCGACGGCCGCCATGTCGGGACCGGCGGCGGCAACCATGTGGTGGTCGGCGGGGCGACTCCGACGGACAGCCCGTTCCTGCGACGGCCCGACCTGCTGCGCAGCCTGATCACCTACTGGCAGAACCACCCGTCGCTGTCCTACGTGTTCTCCGGCCTTTTCATCGGCCCGACCAGCCAGGCGCCCCGGATCGACGAGGCGCGGAACGACTCGCTGTACGAGCTGGAGATCGCGTTCAACCAGATCGACCAGGCCGCCGCCGGCGGCTGGTGCCCGCCCTGGCTGATCGACCGGGTGCTGCGCCACTTGCTGACCGACATGCAGGGCAACACCCACCGCGCGGAGTTCTGCATCGACAAGCTCTACTCGCCGGACAGCAGCAGCGGCCGGCTGGGTCTGGTCGAGTTCCGCGCCTTCGAGATGCCGCCGCACGCCCAGATGAGCCTGACCCAGCAGCTCCTGATGCGCGCCATGATCGCCCGCTTCTGGAAGACTCCGTACAAGAACCGGCTGGTGCGCTGGGGCACCGAGCTGGCCGACAAGTTCATGCTGCCCCACTTCATCCAGCAGGACCTGTCGGACGTGCTGGCCGACATGCGCGACCATGGCTACGCCATCCAGGACGATTGGTTTGCGCCGCACGTTAACTTCCGCTTCGCGCTGTGCGGCGAAGTGGCGCATCGCGGCATGCTGATGGAGATCCGGCAGGCGCTGGAGCCCTGGCACGTCCTGGGTGAGGAGCCCGGCGGCGGCGGCACCGTGCGGTATGTGGACAGCTCGGTCGAGCGCGTGCAGGTGAAGATCGGCGGCATGGTCGGATCGCGTCACGCCGTTGTTTGCAACGGGCGCCGGGTTCCGCTTCATCCCACGGGAGTCGACGGGGAATTTGTCGCCGGCGTGCGGTACCGGGCCTGGCAGCCGCCGTCCTGCCTGCACCCGACCATCCCGGTCCACAGCCCCCTGGTGTTCGACATCCTGGACACCTGGTCGGGCCGCTCGGTGGGCGGCTGCTCGTACCATGTGGCCCATCCGGGAGGCCGGAACCACGAGACTTTCCCGGTTAACGCCCACGAGGCCGAAGGACGGCGGCTTGCCCGCTTCTTCCCGTTCGGTCACACTCCGGGTCCGATGGAGACACCGCCGGAAAGGCGAAACCTGGAGTTTCCTTTGACTCTCGACCTGCGCCTTGGCTGATACCGAAGCACTGGAACAAGAAGGCCGCCGCGCCGTCACCGAGCAGGGTTCCCTGTTCGGTGACGCGCACGCGCTCCAATACGGTACCGGCCCGGTCTATGACGAGATGGTCACCGGGGGCGGACGGCTGCGCCCGCACTGGCAGCGCTTCATGGGAGCGCTGGGCGTCCTCGACCCGTCGCTGATGGCCGAGCGGTGGGAGGCGGCGCGCCGCCTGCTGCACCAAAACGGCGTCACCTACAACATCTACGGCGATCCCCAGGGCATGGAGCGGCCCTGGCCGCTCGACATGATCCCGCTGCTGATCCCGGCGGAGGAATGGGACGGGATCGAGGCCGGGCTGATCCAGCGCGCGACCTTGCTCAACGCCATGCTGGCCGACCTGTACGGTCCCCAGGACCTGATCCGGTCGGGCCGGCTTCCCGCGGCGCTGCTCTTTTCCGACCGCGGATTCCAGCGGACCTGCCACGGCGCCGTGCCGACCGGCGGGGTGTTCCTGCACCTTTACGCCGCCGACCTGGCGCGGGCGCCCGACGGCCGCTGGTGGGTGCTCGGCGACCGGACCCAGACGCCCAGCGGCGCCGGTTATGCGCTGGAGAACCGGGCGGTGGTCAGCCGGGTCCTGACCGACGCCTTCAAGGACTGCAACGTCCGTACCCTGGGGCCCTTCTTCACGGCGCTGCGCGAGATGCTGGTCCGGCTGGCGCCCCGCCCGACCCGCGATCCGCGCATCGTCCTGCTGACGCCCGGCCCCTACAACGAGACCTATTTCGAGCACGCCTACCTGGCCCGCCACCTCGGCATCACGCTGGTGGAGGGCGGCGACCTGACTGTGCGCGACCGTCAGGTGTTCCTGAAGACGCTGAGCGGGCTGGAGCCGGTGGACGTGATCCTGCGCCGGCTGGACGATGATTATTGCGATCCGCTGGAACTGCGGTCGGACAGTTCGCTGGGAGTCGCCGGCCTGGTCCAGGCGGTGCGCGCCGGGACGGTGGCCGTCGCCAACGCGCTGGGCAGCGGGCTGATCGAGTCGTTGTCGTTCAAGCCGTTCCTGCCGATGCTGTGCCGCCACCTGCTGGGCGAGGAGTTGAAAATCCCGGGCGTCGCCATGTGGTGGTGCGGCCAGGAGGAGGAGCGGACCTACGTGATCGAGCATCTTGATCGCCTGGTCATCAAGCCTGCCTTCGCGCATCTCGGCTCCGAGCCGGTGTTCGGCTCGTCCCTGACCCGGCAGGAGCGCCTGGACCTGATCGCCCGCCTGCGCGCCCGTCCGGCCGACTTCATCGGCCAGGAGCAGCTCGGCCTCTCCACCGTCCCGACCTGGATCGACGGTGCGCTCCAGCCGCGCCCGCTGGTGATGCGGGTGTATCTCGCGGCCAAGCCCGAGGGCGGCTACACGGTGATGCCCGGCGGGCTGACCCGCATGTCGGCGACCGCCGGCCGGCTGATCGTGTCGATGCAGCGCGGCGGCGGCAGCAAGGATACCTGGGTGATGGCCCGAGGGCCGGCGGAAGGCCGCGCCGCGCCGCCCCGGCCCCAGGGCGTCCCGGCGGAGGTCCGCAGCACGGAGCCGCGCACCGTCGCCGCGCGCGACGTGGACGTGAAGCCCCAGAGCGGCGACCTGCCGTCGCGCGTCGCCGACGGCCTGTTCTGGCTGGGGCGCTACGCCGAGCGGTCGGAGAGCACGCTGCGCATCCTGCGCGGGGTCTATACCCGCCTGTCCGACGGCACCCGGCCCGGCGGCGGGGACGAGCTGGTGCCGCTGATGCGGCTGATGGACTGGACCGGCATGGTGCCCCGCGATCTGGCCGACATGGCGGAGAGCGGAACCGGGCGCGGCCTGCGCCAAGCGCTCCAGGGAGCGGTATTCGACGGAGGGCACCCGAACAGCCTGCGCGCCAATATCCAGCGGCTGCACCGGACCGCCGCCGGCGTGCGCGACCGGCTATCGCTCGACATGTGGCGCGTGATTTCCCAGCTCGACCGCCAATGCGAGCCCGTCTCGGCGCGGGCGCGGGTCGATACGGCGATGCTGCTGCGGCTGGACGACCTGATCACCACGCTCGCGGCCCTGGCCGGACTGGAACAGGAAAGCATGACCCGCGGTCCGGGCTGGCGATTCCTCGACATCGGACGGCGACTGGAACGCGGAATCAACAGCTTGGCGCTGATGCGCGGCACCCGGATCTGCGACGGCGTCGGCGACGATCCGGCGGTGCTGGAAGTCCTGCTGGAACTCGGCGAGAGCTTCATGACCTACCGGGAGCGCTACTATACCACCGCCCAGCGGACGCCGGTCCTGTACCTGCTGCTGTGCGACGAGACGAACCCCCGCGCCCTGGCCTACCAGCTCTCCCACCTCGCGAGGCATCTGGCGGCCCTGCCGCGCCCGCCGGTGGTCAACCTGCGGGTCAACCAGACCCCGATCGCGGCGGCGATCCGTCTGATCGAGGACACCCGCGAAATCCTGCGCGAGCCGGAAATCATCCGCGACCGCTTCGCGCTCCGCAACGCCCTGAACGGCCTGGCCGACCGGCTGCCCGAAATCTCCAACCTGCTGGCCCACGCCTATTTCAGCCATGCCTTCTCCCGCCCAGCCTGACCCTGCCGCCGTGCCGGACGATGCCGCCGCGCCCGAGGAATCCGACGCGCCCGAGGAATCCAGTGCGTCCGAGGAATCCAGTGCGCCCGGCGACGCCGCGGCCCGGCCGGTGCGCTACCGCACCCGGCACACGACCAACTACGAGTACGGCGACGGAGTCTCGGTCTCCCAGCACGTCGTCCATCTCGGCCCGCGCGACAATCCGCGGCAAACCTGCTCGTCGGTGACCCTGACGATCACACCCGAGCCCGCCGTGCGGGAGGCCTGGCTGGACTATTTCGGAAACCCGGCGGAGTATTTCGCGGTCCAGGAGCCCCACCGGTCGCTGCTGATCGAGTCGGTCGTCGAACTGGAAGTCACGCCGCCCGAGCCGCTGGAAGCCGACTCCGCCCCCGCGTGGGAAGAGGTCAGGGACACGGCCCGGGTGCCGCGCGCTTGCGATGCGATCGAGGCCAACGAGTTCCTGTTCGACAGCGTGATGGTAAAAGCGTCGCCCGACTTGGCCGCCTACGCAGAACCGTCGTTCCCACCGGGCCGGCCCGCGGTCGAGGCCGTGCTAGACCTGATGCACCGCATCCATGGGGACTTCACCTTCGATTCGACGGCGACGACGGTGGCGACTCCGCTGGCGGACGTGCTCGCCCACAGGCGCGGCGTCTGCCAGGACTTCGCCCATCTGGGAGTCGGCTGCCTGCGTTCGATCGGGCTCCCCGCCCGCTATGTCAGCGGCTATCTGCGCACCCATCCGCCGCCGGGTCGCCCCCGGCTGGTCGGTGCCGACATGTCGCACGCCTGGTTCTCCGTCTGGTGCGGGACGGAGACCGGCTGGGTCGACCTGGACCCGACCAACGACAAGCCGGTCGATGCCGACTACATCACGCTTGCCTGGGGCCGCGACTATGACGACGTCAGTCCCGTGAGGGGTGTGATCCTGGGCGGCTGGGGCCACACGTTGAGCGTCCAGGTGGACGTGGAACCTCTTACGGATTGAAAACCCTACCAATGTAGGGCTTATTTTAGTATATTCCCGCGAAATACATCAAAGCCTTGCGGGCGAAGGCGTGAAACAAAAACTTACAAATATATTGATTCGTGTAGCTGACAAAACGTTGGCGAATATCGATGGTGACCTTTCCCTGGCCCAGGTCCATGACCTGATACAGCCCAGGGGCCACTCGCCCGTGATACAGCGGCGGCGCGCCGCCCTTATCGTTTCCCGGGCCCGGATCGTCGCCGGCGTCTTCTCCATCCTGACGCCGCTCTGGATCGCCATCGACATGTACCTGTTCGCCTGGCCCGAATGGGGTTACCTGGCGGCGCTGAGGGTCAGCGCCAGCGTTGCCTTCGGCGCGCTGGCGCTTTCCTACCGCGGCGGCGAGGGGATGAAGCAGGCTTGGACGGCATTGGCATGGCTTCTATCGGTACCGACGCTGTTCTTCATCGCGTCGCATCCGATGGTCAACCAGTTCGACCCGGACAGCCCCGCGGCCGCCATAGCGGCCGGCTACGCCTTCCTGCCGTTCGTGATGTGCGCCGGCCTCAGCGTCTTTCCCATCACCGCGGTGGAAGGGATCATCTTCGCCACCCCGCTGCTGCTGGCCCACCTGACTGCCGGCGTCTACGGGTCGGCGATCTTCCCGTTCAACTCCTATCTCGGGGCCATGTGGCTTCTGTTGCTGCTGTCCTCCGTCGCGACGCTGGCGGCCATGAGCCAACTCCATTTCCTCATGGCACTGGTCAACCAGTCCTCGCACGACAAGCTGACCGGCGCCTATGCCCGGCGGATCGGGGAGGAAATGCTGAACCTCCAGTTCGGCAACGCCCGACGCAACAAGCGCCCGTTGTCCCTGGTGTTCGTCGACCTGGACGATTTCAAGAAGGTGAACGACCGCTTCGGCCATGAGGAGGGTGACCGCGTGTTGCGCGACGCGGCGCAGTCCCTGCTGAAGGGGCTGCGCCAGGGTGACTTGGTCATCCGCTGGGGCGGGGAGGAGTTCCTGATCGTCATGCCCGATACGGACACGCCGGGCGCGTTGACGGCGATCCGGCGCCTGCGCGCCGACGGGCTCGGCGTGAGGCCCGACGGCAAGCCCCAGACCGCCAGCATCGGGATCGCCGAAGCCATCACGGAAGCACTGGAAAGCTCGACCCAACTGGTGGAGATCGCCGACCACCGCATGTACGTGGCCAAGCAGGCCGGCAAGGATTGCATCTGCACCGGCGAGGAGGGCGCCCCGGTCACCAGCGTGGAACTGGAGACGGCCTGACAACGCTGCCCGATCAGGTCGATCCGCCTGGGGCAGCCGGGTCGATGCGTTGGGCCACGGCCAACCTACGATCGACGACCCGCATCAACTCTGCCCTGCATCAAACCGTAGGTTGGCCCGTGGCCCAATGCATCCCGGCGAGTGGAACGGCAGGCTGCATGGACCGGAGCAAGCCAACCCGGTCGGAAACATCGGCCAGTCAGCCCCGGCTCGGCCCTCGTCTACTGCGCGGCGGCCTGTTGCACGATTCGGTTCTGCTCGCGCGTCTTCAGGAACTGCACCTTGGGGAAATCCTCCTGGGTGCGGTTCATGTGCCAGGAATTACGCGACAGGAAGACCAGCGCGCCGTCATGGTCCTCCGCCAAGTTGGCGCGGTTGGAGTCGACGAAGCGCTTCATCTCGACCGGGTCCTCGCACTCGATCCACCTGGCGGCATCGACCGAGGCCGATTCGAACCGGGCGGAAATGCCGTACTCGGCCTCGATCCGCGCCGCGAGCACCTCGAACTGGAGCTGCCCGACAACGCCGACCAGCCAATCCGACCCGAGGAGAGGCTTGAACACTTGGCTCGCCCCCTCCTCCGCGAAATGCTCCAGCGCCTTCCGCAGGTGCTTGACCCGCATCGGGTCGTCCAGGCGGACCCGCTGCAGCAGTTCAGGAGCAAAGCTCGGAACGCCCGTGAACCGCAGATCCTCGCCTTCGGTCAGCGTGTCGCCGATCCGGAGCGAGCCGTGGTTCGGGATGCCGATGATATCGCCCGGCCAAGCGTCCTCGGCCAGTTCCCGGTCGCGCGCCAGGAACAGCACCGCGTTGTTCACGGCGAGCTGCTTGCCGGAGCGCATGTGCTTCAACTTGACGCCGCGCCGGAAATGGCCCGAGCACAGCCTGAAGAAGGCGATGCGGTCACGGTGGTTGGGGTCCATGTTGGCCTGGACCTTGAACACGAACCCCGTCACTTTCGGCTCTATCGGTTCGACTTGGCGACCGTCGGCTGGCTGCGGCCGCGGCGGCGGCGCCAGTTCGCCCAACCCCTTCAGCAGCTCCTGGACACCGAAATTATTGATGGCGCTGCCGAAGAACACCGGCGTCAGATGGCCGGCGCGGTAGGACTCGAGATCGAACTCCGGACAGAGACCGCGCGCCATCTCGACCTCCTCGCGGAGCGTCGCGACGGCATGGGCCGGCAGAAGCTCGTCGAGCTTCGGGTCGTCCAGGCCTTCACACTTGATGCCCCCGCCGGCCACGTCGCCCTGGCGCTTGTCCATCAGGATCAACTGGTCGCGCAGCAGGTCGTAGCAGCCGAGGAAGCCCCGGCCGGACCCGATCGGCCAACTGGCCGGCGTGACGTCGATCGCCAGCGTCTCCTCGATCTCGCTGATCAGCTCGAACGGGTCACGGGCCTCGCGGTCCATCTTGTTGACGAACGTGATGATCGGCACGTCGCGCAGCCGGCAGACCTCGAACAGCTTGCGAGTCTGGCTCTCGATGCCCTTGGCGGCATCGATCACCATGACGGCGCTGTCGACGGCCGTCAGCGTGCGGTAGGTATCTTCGGAGAAGTCTTCGTGGCCCGGCGTGTCCACCAGGTTGAAGGTCCGGTCGTCATAATCGAAGTTCATGACCGATGCGGTCACGGAGATACCGCGCTCGCGTTCGACCTTCATCCAGTCGGACCGGGCACGACGCTGCTCGCCGCGCGCCTTGACGGCGCCGGCAAGCTGGATCGCACCACCGAACAGCAGAAGCTTCTCGGTCAGGGTAGTCTTGCCGGCGTCGGGGTGCGCGATGATCGCGAACGTCCGGCGCCGGGAGACGGCATCCTGCAGTTCATTCATGAGCTGCCTCCCTTGGCGTTTCGTACCCCGGAGATCCCGTCGGCCTTAGCTGGCCGACGAGTAGCCGCGACGGCCGCCGCCCGCGGAATGGTCGCGGTCACGGCGGACCGGATTGTAGCCGCCGCGCTCGCCATGGGGACGGTCGCCGCCGGCATGACGATGCTCGGCATGGGGACGGTCACCGTGGCCATGACCCCGGTCGCTCCGCTCGCCTTCCGGGCGACGCTGGCCGCCGAAACCGCCGCGCCCCTGGGGAGCACCCTGGCCTCCGCTGCGGTACGGCCGCTTGTTGAAGCCGCCCGGATTGGCGCTGCGCGGACGCTCGCTCGGCTCCAGGCCCGGGATCACATGGTTGGTCAGCGGCTTGCCGATGAAATGCTCGATCGCCTTGACCTGCTTCCAGTCGTTCCGGGTGAAGAACGAGTAGGCGGTGCCGGATGCACCGGCCCGGCCGGTGCGGCCGATGCGGTGGACGTAATCCTCCGCGATCTTCGGCAGGTCGAAATTGATAACCTGCGCGATGTCGGAGATGTCGATGCCGCGGGCCGCCACGTCGGTGGCGATCAGCAGGCGGATGCGGCCCCGGCGCAGGTCTTCGATCGTGCGGTTGCGCTGGTGCTGCTTCATGTCGCCATGGAGGGCGCCGGCGGAATGACCCTTGGCGCACAGCTCCTCGGCCAGGCGGTCGGCATCGCGCTTGGTCGCGGCGAAGACGATCATCTTGCCCTCGGCGTCCGTGGACACGAGGTGGTCGAGCAGGCGATGCTTGTGCCCCAGGTCATCGGCCCGCAGCAGGCGCTGGTCGATGGTGTCGTGGCTGACGTTGCGGCCCGCGATGTCGATCCGCTCCGGGTTCTTCAGCAGACGGGCGGCGAGCCGCTCCATCGGACCGTCGCAAGTCGCGGTGAACATCAGGGTCTGGCGGGCCGCCGGGCAGGCGGCGGCGATCTGTTCGACCGGCTCGATGAAGCCCATGTCGAGCATGCGGTCGGCCTCGTCCAGCACCAGAAGTTCCAGCCCCGACAGGTTGACGCGGCCCCGCTCCAGGTGGTCGATCAGACGGCCCGGAGTGGCCACGATCAGGTCGACGCGCCGCTCCAGCATGCGGAGCTGCTCACGGTACGGCATGCCGCCCAGGATCACGCCGGTCTGGACACGGTCGAACTTGGAGTACTTGCGGACGGCGTCCAGGATCTGGGTCGCCAGTTCGCGAGTCGGCGACAGCACGAGGACACGGGGTCCGAAGCTGCCGGCCGGGCGCGGCGTCTTCAGCTTCTGAAGGGCCGGAAGGACGAACGCGGCGGTCTTGCCGGTTCCGGTGTTGGCCGAAGCGACCAGATCCCGACCGGCCAGCGCCAACGGAATAGCCTTTTCCTGGATCGGGGTCGGCTCGTTGTAGCCGGAAGCTTCGACGGCTTGCAGAATGGTCGGGTGAAGGTCGAGTTCAGCGAAAGTCATAGTCAAAAACGTAATCCTCGGTACGTGAGTCCTTTCGGCGAAGGCTTGCGGCCATCACCGTGGGACAAGACAAGGCGGCGCTCCCGTCGGCCTTTCAGGCCAGGGGCGTCGCGCGTAACGAGCGGCTGCTTTCGGAGAATGAGCGAGCGGGGCGATCGGGCGATAGTCGCGTCCGAAGGTCCAGCAATACAATATCCGCAAGGCACGAGGGGCCGAAATGCGGATACGGCACCATGCCGACCGTCGGGGGCCCAAGCCACTCAACAGGGGTGTAGATAGCACCTTTCCTGGAAATTACCAGAGGCGATTTCGATGATATGTGCGCCTGCGGCAAGCTGGCAGGAGGAGGGGCGGCCTGCCGCCCCTCCTCCTGCCGGCTTGGGCCGGCCCTTACTCCTCCGGCAGGACGGGAACGGCGTTCCAGATGTCCCGGGCGTACTCGCCGATGGTCCGGTCGCTGGAGAACCAGCCCATGGACGCGGTGTTGATGACCGCCTTGCGGGTCCACTGGTCCGGGTTGCGGTACAGGTCGGCGACCGCCTCGTGGGCTTCCCGATAGGCCTGGAAGTCGGCCGTCACCAGGAACGGGTCGCCGCCGTCGGTCAGGGACTGGATCAGCGGACGGTACCGGTGCGGATCATCGGGCGAGAAGACCCCGCTCGCGATCATGTCCAGGGCCCGCTTGAGGGGCGGATTGGCCGCGATCACCTCGCGCGGATTGTAGTTGCCGTGGCGCAGCGAGCCGGCCTCCTCGGCGTTCAGGCCGAAGATGAATATGTTCTCCGGTCCGACCGCCTCGCGGATCTCGACGTTGGCGCCGTCCAGCGTACCGATGGTCAGGGCGCCGTTCAGAGCCAGCTTCATGTTGCCGGTACCCGACGCCTCCATTCCCGCGGTGGAGATCTGCTCGGACAGGTCGGCCGCCGGCATGATCACCTCGGCCAGGGTGACGTTGTAGTTCGGCAGCAGCGCGATCTTCAGCAGGCCCCGGACGGCGGGGTCCTGGTTGACCACCTTGGCGACGTCGTTGATCAGCTTCAGCACCAGCTTCGCCATATGATATGACGGAGCCGCCTTGCCGGCGAAGATCTTGGTCACCGGCACCCAGTTGACCGTCTGGCTGTCGCGCATGTCGTTGTACAGCGCGATCGTCTGCAGCACGTTCAGGAGCTGGCGCTTGTACTCGTGGATGCGCTTGACCTGCACGTCGAACATGCTGTCGATCGACACCTCGACGTTCAGCTCCCGCGCGATCAGCGCCGCCAGGCGCTTCTTGTTCTGGCGCTTCGCCCGGCGGAACTCCTCGCGGAACACCTCGTCCTCGGCCCGCGGCTTCAGGGCCTCCAGCTCTTCCAGGTTCCGGATCCAGCCGCTGCCGATCCGGCTGGTGATCAGGTTGGACAAGGGCTTGTTGGACTGGTGCAGCCAGCGGCGCGGCGTGATGCCGTTGGTCTTGTTGTTGATCCGGTCGGGAAACTCCCGGTGCAGGTCGGCGAACACCGTCTGCTTCATCAGTTCCGTGTGCAGGCCCGCGACGCCGTTGACCTTGTGGCTGCCGATGAAGGCCAGGTTGCCCATGCGCACGCGGCGGTCGCCGTTCTCGTCGATCAGCGACACCCGGGCCAGCGTTCCGCTGTCCACGGACTTGCGCGCCTGCACCTTCTGCAGGAAGCGGCCGTTGATCTCGTAGATGATCTGCATGTGCCGCGGCAGCACCCGTTCGATCAGCCGAACCGGCCAGGCTTCCAGGGCCTCCGGCAGCAGGGTGTGGTTCGTGTAGGAGAAGGTGCGCTGGGTGATGTCCCAGGCATGGTCCCAGTTGAGCGCGTGCTTGTCGACCAGCAGGCGCATCAGCTCGGCGATGCCGATGGCCGGATGCGTGTCGTTGATCTGGATCGCCGCCTTTTCGGGCAGCTCGTCGAAGCCGCTGTGGTGCTGGGTGTAGCGGCGCAGGATGTCCTGGAGCGAGGCCGACGTGAAGAAATATTCCTGCTTGAAGCGAAGCTCGCGGCCGGCATCGGTCGCGTCGTTCGGGTACAGCACGCGGCTCAGGTTCTCGGACAGGATCTTCTGCTCGACGGCCTTCATGTAGTCGCCGTCGTTGAAGTGGCCGAAGTGGAAGTCGCTGGTCGCGCGGGCCGACCACAGCCGGAGCGTATTGATGGTCCTGCCGCCGTAGCCGACCACCGGGGTGTCGAACGCCATCGCCAGGACGCGCTCGGTGTCGACCCACTTGTAGGCGCGCTCGCCCATGCTGTCCCGGGTCTCCTCGACCCGGCCGTAGAACTGCACGGGATAGAGCACTTCCGGACGCGGGAATTCCCACGGATTGCCGAACTGCAGCCAGTGTTCCGGATGCTCGACCTGCCAGCCATGCTCGAACCGCTGCTCGAACAGGCCGAACTCGTACCGGATGCCGTAACCGTAACCGGGGAGCCCGAGGGTCGCCATGCTGTCGAGGAAGCAGGCGGCGAGGCGTCCGAGGCCGCCGTTGCCCAGGGCCGCGTCCGGTTCGACGTCGGCGATGTCGTCCAGCCGCATGCCCAGGCCGTCCAGCGCCTCGCCGACCGCCTGCATCACGCCCAGGTTGGCCAGGCTGTTGGTCATCAGTCGGCCGATCAGGAATTCCAGCGAAAGGTAATATACCCGCTTGGCATCGGCCTGGTAATAGCTCCGGGTGGTTTCCATCCAGCGGTCGACCAGGCGATCCCTCACGGCGAAGGCTGATGTGGTGAACCAGTCGCGGCGGGTCGCCGAGCGGCTGTCTTTACCAACCGTGTAAACCAGACCTTCGAGGAAGGACCTCTTGAAGGCTTCGGTGTCCAGGCCCCGGTGTTCCAGGCTCCGCGGATTGTAGCGTGCGTCCATGGATACGCGACTTTCTGCTGCAAACTTCGTGAATCGGATCGCGCGTCCCCTCGTGCCACGCGAATGATTAACCGTGTACCGCTTTTTTAGTTAAGACTTCCTAAGCGTTGCTATCCGGATCTCGGCGCCCGGTTCGTTTCGCAGCATCTTCCCTGGTAATGTGAAGAGAGTAGGATGAGTTGTCACCGGCCATGCCGGCGCGTATCCCGTAGGGCAAGATGCTGGACCATACCACGCATACCAAGGTAATTCACCAAAGTGCGGCGGCAAATACGATCAGACGCGCTACCGTTTCGGATATCCCGGCGCTTTTGGAGGTCGAATGCCGCTCCTTCGAGTCGGACCGCCTCACCCGACGCAACTTCAATTACCTCCTCAAGCGCGGTAACGCTGTCTGCCTGGTCGAAACCCATGCGGCCGCACCCGCGGCCGGCACGGCCGGCGAGGTATCGCCGCCGCCGCGCCGCATCGCGGGCTACGTGCTCCTGCTGTTCAACGCGGGAACCTCGCTCGCGCGGCTCTACTCGTTCGCGGTCGATCCGGATTTCCGTCGGCAGGGGGTTGCCCAAAGGCTGCTGGCGGAAGCCGAGCGCGAGGCGAAGGAGCACGAATGCGTCTATCTCCGGCTGGAGGTGCGGCGCGACAACGAGGCGGCCATAGGCCTCTACCGCCGCGCCGGTTACCGGGAATTCGGCATCTACCGCGATTATTACGCCGACCACATGGAAGCGCTGCGCCTGGAAAAGAGGTTGACCAACGCCACCGGGCCGCGCGGCATCCGGGTGCCCTATTATGAACAAACTTTGGATTTCACCTGTGGCCCGTCGGCCCTGATGATGGCGATGAAGGCCCTCGACCCCTCGCTCGACCTGAACAGGTCGCTGGAGCTTCGGATCTGGCGGGAATCCACCACCATCTTCATGACGTCCGGACACGGCGGCTGCGGCCCCTATGGGTTGGCCCTGTCGGCTTGGCGGCGCGGTTTCGGCGTGGAACTGGTCCTCAACGACGACCGCGCGCTGTTCCTGGACAGCGTGCGCAGCGAGGAAAAGAAGGAGGTGCTCCGGCTCGTCCAGGAGGACATGCAGAAGGACATCGCGGAAACCGACATCGTGGTCGGCTACCGGAGCTTCGGCGCCGCCGAGCTGACCGATCTCGTGGCGTCGGGGGCAATCCCCGTGGTGCTGATCAGTTCCTACCGGATCTACCACGAGAAGTTTCCGCATTGGGTCGTTGTCGCCGGATGCGACGAACGGTTCTTCTATGTCCACGATCCCCTGGTCGAAACAGCCAAGCACACTAGCGACACGGATCGCGTGAACATGCCCATCCTCAAGAAGGACTTCGAGCGCATGGCCCGCTACGGCAAGGCCCAGCTCAAGGCCATGGTCGTCCTACGACCCCGCCGGCAAGGACCCGGCCGGGGTCAAACCCGGCAGGATCAACACTGAATGTCGTCCCATCTGATCATCGTCGACAGGTCCTCCACCTTCAAGTTCGGTCGTACCGACCTAGAGATCATCACCACCAAGGACTACATCGCCAGACCCGAGGCGGTCCGGACGCGCACCCCGAAGATCGTCAACCTCAGCCGTGCCTACAGCTATCTGGGCGCCGGCTACTATTGCTCGCTGCTGGCGGAGGCCCGCACCCAGAAGGTCATCCCGACGGTCAAGACGATCCTCGACCTCAGCCAGAAGAGCATCTACCGCTACGCACTGCCGGAGTTGGAGGAACTCCTGCGCCGGCGCCTGAAGCGCATGGCGCAGCCGCCCGAGGCGTCGTTCACGCTCTACAGCTTCTTCGGCACCGCCGACGACCGCCGGTTCCAGGATCTGACCCGGCGCGCCTTCGACGTGTTCCGGTGCCCCATGCTGAAGATCCAGATCCGCCTGAAGGACGACTGGCACATCCATTCGCTCCAGCCCCTGTCGCTGGACGACCTGCGGCCCGACCAGGAGGACCATTTCCGCGCCTCGCTCGACGCCTATACCAAGGCGACCTGGCGCGAGCCGACGGAGAAGGCGCCGCCCCGCTACACCATGGCCATGCTGCACAATCCCAAGGACGAGCTGCCGCCCAGCAGCGCCAAGACGCTGCAGAAATTCATCAAGGCCGGGGAGGCGCTGGGCATCGCCATCGAGCCGATCGAGAAGAAGGACTATCTGCGCCTCGCGGAATACGACGCGCTGTTCATCCGCGAGACAACGTCGCTGGACGACCACACCTACCGCTTCGCCAAGAAGGCGGAGAAGGAAGGCATGGCGGTGATCGACGACCCCAACTCGATCTTGCGATGCACCAACAAGGTCTACCTCGCCGAGCTGCTCCGGGCGAACAAGGTGCCGGCGCCGAAGACGATCATCGTCGACAAGGCGAAGGTCGCGACCATCGAGCAGGACATCCCCTACCCCATCGTGCTGAAGATCCCGGACGGATCGTTCTCGCGCGGGGTCTACAAGGTGCAGAACCGGGGAGAACTGGAGGCGACCGCCGCCACCCTGTTCGAAGAGTCCGACGTCATCCTCGCCCAGGAGTTCATGTATACGGAGTTCGACTGGCGGGTCGGAGTGCTGAACCGGCAACCGATCTTCGTCTGCCAATACTTGATGGCGAAGAAGCATTGGCAGATCGTCAAGCATAATAGCGACGGCCGGTTCGAGCAGGGCTCTTTCAAGACCATGCTGGTGGACGAGGCGCCGAAGGCCGTCGTCGAGATCGCGGTGAAAGCTGCGGGCCTGATCGGCAACGGCCTCTACGGAGTTGATCTGAAGCAGAACGACCGCGGCATCTTCGTCATCGAGATCAATGACAATCCCAACATTGATACGGGAGTCGAGGATCTCAGATTAAAAGATGAATTGTATAAAATTATTGTTCGTGAGTTCATAAGACGTTTGGATGGTCGGACAAACGGTGAAGCGGGACGCAGCTAGTCGATATACCGCTTATTTGCGCTTCCCCTTATAATTTCTTTGCTCGGCTCGGTTGGAACATTCGCAAACGGTCCACGTTGAAATCGCACCAACACCGGAGCAACCGGGCCGGCGCCAGGAATTGGGGCCACCGGGCACGCTCCGCAGCGACGAGGAATCGACAAGCCGATCGTGACCAGCATGGACCGCTCATGAAATGAAGTTCTAGGACCGGATCCGCCAAGGCGCCGATATAGGCGTCGGATCCGGGGAGGGCCGGCTGCCACCGGCACTCCATGGCGAAGCTTTTCCCGAACCGCGGGACAAGTTCACCTCCGCCGACCAAGACCCGGTGAGGCACCGGGCGTTCCAGGACCTGCCAGTCCAGACCGCCAAGGACCAAACCCACTCCCGACCGCTCGAGGGCGCAGCACCAGACCCCGGGGCCGCCCTCTCAGAACAGAGACCATTGGAGCGTACTATGGCTTACTCGTTCGACATGGAACTAGTCAACTGCATTCCCAACCTGCAGCGCTATGCCTGTAAGCTGACCCGCGACGCTTCGAGCGCCGAAGACCTGACCCAGGATTGCCTGGCGCGCGCCCTGTCGCGGTCCCATCGCTTCGAACCCGGTACCAACATGCAGGCATGGCTGACGACCATGCTGAAGAACCTCCACTTCAACAACCTGCAGCGTGACAAGCACGTCACCAAGGTCGAGTTGTGGGATCATGCCATGTCCGTCGAGCCGGCCCAGCTCTCCCGCCTGGTGTTCCGCGATGTCGACCGGGCCTTCGACAGCCTGACGCCGTGCCAGCGGAAAGTCGTGCGGCTTGTCGCGATCGAGGGCCGCCCCTACCAGGAAGCGGCGGAGAAGCTGAACGTTTCCATCGGTACGATCCGGTCCCGCCTGTGCCGGGCGCGCGAACGGCTGAACACCCTTATGGCGGCCTGACGGGGAGGCTGCCCGCACGCGCTGCGGCTCCTGCCGAACGCTGGAGGGGAGTGCCCGGAACAGGACTTCGCCGGGCATCTCCCGCCGGAACAAGGAGAGGGGAATTTTGTTTAGGACCCGACGCCACGATTGTAGCCGGTTCAGCCGCTTTTTCATGCATACCGGGAGGTCGCGGTCCGCGAACGCCATTGCGGATACCCGGTTGTTTGTCGTAAATGGCATAGAAGTGCTTGACGGCCTCAATAGTGCTCATAGTCCATCAGGAGACCGCCTGCTTCGGTTTTTCCCGTTGCGGGGTGAACCGCCCCTAGTAGCGTCGGGATGCATACCAATGAAGCGACTGACCATGAGCGACATCAATGCCTATCTTGATGGCGCGCTGAGCGACGAGGAGAAACGGGAGGTGGAGTTGGTAATCAAAACCGACATCGAAGCCGCCGCCCTGCTCCAGCAGTATCGCCAACATGTTCAGGAACTTCACCGGATCTATGACGGCGTTCTCAATGAACCGGTTCCGGAGCGGATGCTCGACCTTCTCCGCCGGCGCAGGTCGGAAGGATCCTGACCCGCCGGTTGCGAAGATCCATCTCAAATCTTCGTTGCGCAAGCGGAACCCGCATCCGGGCGGGGCGTTCATATTCCTCGGTCGAACTTCCAGGAAAATCGGGCGCCTTTGAATGCCGCTGCCGCCGAAGAAGAAAGAACGTCGTGAACTGATCGGACCCGTCCTGCACTTCCGGGGCGTGCAGGGTGAGCGATGGCGAGTCTCCGCCCTTTTCGTCCTGACGGGCGCCGCGGAGCCGCCGGACATGGTCGTCGACGGCGTGATGCTTCCGGCCCCGCCCCGACATGTCGCGTCGCTCGGGCAACGTCATGTCTGGCGGTGGGAATTCGCGGTCCCGAGGGGGCGGACGATACGCGTGCCGGCTATGGCTTCCGCGGCGGCGACCGCTCCTACATGACGGTTCCCGGGCTGTCCGGCAAGCCGCGGATCGCCTATACCGCCTGCAACGGGACCGAGGATGAATCTGTATTCAGCCAGCGGGACATGCCGCGCAATGCGCGCTGGGGACACCTGAACGCCCGGCATCGCGCCCTGCCCTTCCACCTGCTCCTGCACGGCGGCGACCAGCTATATGCCGACGCCGTCTGGGACGACTGCCCTTCCCTGCGGCAGTGGAGTTCCCTGCCGGCCCGCGAGCAGTTGTCGGCGCCGTTCACGGCCGCCATGTCGGAGGAGGCCGAAAACTTCTACTTCGACCTCTACTGCCGCCAGTGGAGCCAGGCCGAGGCCGCCGCCCTGCTGTCTACGATCCCATCGGTCATGATGTGGGACGACCACGACATCTTCGACGGCTGGGGCTCCCATCCCGACGACCGGCGCACCTGCCCCGTGTTCCGGGGTGTCTACGAGGCGGCGCGGCGCAGCTTCGCCCTCTTCCAGATCGGCTGCGCGCCCGACGATCCGCCGGACTGCGTGTGGGGTGGCGAGCTTGGCACCTTCACCCAGGGGTTCCGCATCGGTGACATGGGAATCTTCGCACCCGACCTGCGCACCGAACGGACGCAGGCGCGCGTCATGTCCGAGGCGACGTGGGATGCCCTGCCCGGCTGGCTCGACCGGTTCGACGGGTGCGGCCACCTGATCCTGATGTCGAGCGTTCCCATGATCTTCGCGAACCTGCACTCCGTCGAGAAGCTGATCAACTACCTGCCGGCGCAGGCCGCGATGGAAGACGACCTGCGCGACCAATGGCGCAGCTATGTCCACGAGAAGGAGTATATCCGTCTGGTTCGCCTGCTGGGGGACGTGGCGAGAGCCCGGAACTTGCGGATCACCGTGGTCTCCGGTGAAATACACCTGGGCGCCTGCGGCGTGATCCACGGCCCCGGCTTCGACCTGTGGCAGCTGACCTCCTCCGGGATCGTCCATCCCGCGCCGTCCAGGATGTATGCGGAAGTCCTGGAGCGGCTCAGCCGCGGGACGGAGACGATCGCCGACGGGACCACGCTGGAGATGGTGCCCTTTCCCGAGACCGGCCGCCGCTATATCAGGGCGCGGAACTGGCTGGCCCTCCACTTCGACGAGGCCGGGCGCCTGAACGCCCACTGGCAGGTCGAGGGCGAGAAGGAGCCGCTGATGCGGGTCGTCTAGGCCGGCATCCGGGCAACCATCACAAGGCCCGGGACCGGCTGGCCCTTCTCCCAGCGCGGCACCGCCTCATCCAGGACGACGATATCGAGGCCGGCCTCGGCGGCCATGCGCCGGACATAGGCCGGGCTGTGGGCGAAGCGGCGCGACGGACCGAGCCCGAAGCCGTCGCCGTCGCACCGCTCCGTCGTCGCGCAGAACAGTCCGCCGGGCTTGAGGGCCAGGGCGGCGGCGGCCATGACCTCCGCCAAGTCTCCCACATAGACGAGCACGTCGGCCGCGACCACCAGATCCCAGCCCCGCGGGTTCCGCGCCATCACCGCGGTCATCTCGCCGACCTCAAGGTCGTCGTAGACACCGCGGCTTGCCGCCTTCTTCACCATGCGGGGCGCCAGGTCGGACCCGTGCAGCCGCGCGGCCAGCGGCCGGAAGGCGATGCCAGCCAGCCCCGTGCCGCATCCGACGTCCAGCACGCGGAGACCGGCGGCACCCGCGCCGAGCACCTGGTCGACCGCCGCACGCAGGGTCTGGGGCGCCCGGTACTTCAGGCGGATGGTCAGATCCTCGTCGAACCGCTCGGCATAGCGGTCGAACAAGGCGCGGACATAGGCCTGCGACATGGTTTCGGTCGTATCGCCCTCGATCCGGCCGATCATGGCCTCGGCGCCATGGGGATCGGCGGGAGCGGCGGCGAGGCAGGCGCGGAGCGCCGCCAGCGCCTTGACACGCTCGCCCAGGTCCAGCCAGGCGCGGCCCAGCACGAACTGCCCGGCCGCGTGGTCGGGCCGCCGGCGCAGGACAGGCTGAAGGGTCTCCACCGCGGCGAGCGGGTCGCCGGATGCCACCAGGGCATCCGCCAGCTCGACCGCCGTCTCGTTGTCTCCGGCATCCAGGAAGAGCGCTTCGCGGAAGTGCTCGATCGCTTCGAGCGGCTGGCCGGCGCCGATCCGGAGACGGGCCAGGGCACGGTGCCCGGAGGCGCTGTCGGGCCTGCGCTCCAGCAGCTCATGCCACAGGCCGATGGCTTCCCCCGTTTGGCCGCACCGGGCCAGCATGTCGGACAGACCGGTACGCCAATCCATCCGCCAGGGCTCATGCGACAAGGCGACGCGGAATCCGTCGGCGGCCTCGCGCCAGCGCTCGCCTTCAGCCAAAAGTTGCGCCAAGGCTCCCGATGCTTCTCCGCACGCAGGGTCGGCCGCGACGGCTTGCCGGAATGCCGCTTCGGCGGCGGCGTTGTCACCGGCGTCGCGCAGGGCATAACCCGATACGAGAGCAAATTCGGCGGGATTCAAGGGGCTTGCGGGATCGGCGAGGTCGGCCGTTTCGTCATCCGCCGGCCGGAGAAGCTGATCAGTCAAGATTGAGGGACCTGTGAAAGGCTGGCATCCTATAGCCAAAGGGATATGGCAGACGCCGACCGAAGGGTCAATCCAGCTTTTTCTATACCTCTATTTCGACGGACACCGTCTTCGGTAGTAGCTGATCGGTTTCTCCCGTTTGGCGGGTTGGAGTTACATAGGAGTTGACGGTAGGAAGAATATCTGGGAAACATCCTTACGGATGCCGGGTGTGGCATCTGGAACTCAAGCGAGGAGGCGGTCGCCGTAACGGTATCGGCGGCCGGTGGTCAAATCCGTGCGTGCGCACGGTGCCAGCGCGCAAGCTGGTGCGACAAGGGGGATCAGAGCAATGCAGGCACTTGGCCGGCGATCGAGCATCCGGTGCATGGGTCTTCTCGCCTTCACGGCGATCGGACTTGGCTTCATCCCCGTCGGAACTGCGCAGGCGGCAAGTTGCACGGAGCATGTCCTCGAGGCCGAGCAGGAACTCGGGATCCCCCGCGGCCTTCTGTTGTCCATCGCGCTGGTGGAGAGCGGGCAGGACGGCATCCCCCAGCCCTACGCCATGAACGTCAACGGCAAGGCGATCTATTCGGACACGGCCGCCGAAGCCAGGAACCACCTGCTGGACAGCCAGGGACGCGTCCGGCCCAATGCGACGGTCGGCTGCATGCAGCTCTCCGTGCAGCATCACCGGGCCAACTTCCGCCCGGTCGAACGCATCCTCGACCCTTCCGCCAATGTCTGGTACGCCGCCCGCTACCTGAAGCGACTCCGCGCCGACTCCGGCAGCTGGAACGTCGCGGTCGCGCGCTACAACGGCGGCAGCCGCTCCCAGCAGCGGGACTATACCTGCAAGATCCACCAGCACCTGGAAAGCCTGGATCTGGACAGCGCAGCGCTGCTGGAGGGCGCCAGGTGCGCCCGGCAGGGCGATCCCGCGATCGCTCCGGAGACGCGCAGGGCCTTCCGGCGCGCCCAGGTCGCCGCCGAGGGCTGACCGGCAAGCGCCGAACCTGACGGTGGAACCTGCGGCGGGGCTGGTTTGGCGCGGGTTCAAGCGCTACATGATCCCGCCATGAACTACCGCCACATCTATCACGCCGGCAGCTTCACCGACGTCATGAAGCATGCCGTCGTCGCCATGATCCTGAGCCGGCTCGGACTCAAGCAGACGCCTTATGCCGTCCTGGACACCCATGCCGGCATCGGCCGCTACGATCTCGCCTCGCCCCAGGCGGTCCGGACCGGGGAGCACCTCGGCGGGATCTCCCGGATCATGGCGGCCGGGGACTCGCTTCCCGAGGAACTGGCACCTTATCTGGAAGCCGTCCGAGACCTCAACGAGGCCGGCGCACCGCTACGTTGGTATCCCGGCTCGCCCCGGCTGGCGCGGATGCTGATGCGGCCCTCCGACCGCCTGCTGCTGGCCGAACTGCATTCCGAAGACGTCGAAACCCTTCGGCAGGAGTTCGCGCGCGACCGCAACACCTCCGTCCAGCACATGGACGGCTACCATGCCCTGAAGGCGCACCTGCCGCTGAAGGAGAGGCGCGGCATGGTCCTGATCGACCCGCCTTTCGAAACGCCGGACGAATTCGAGAAGATGGTCGCGGCGCTGGCGCTCGGCCATGGGCGGTGGCCGACCGGGATCTATGCATTATGGTATCCGATCAAGGAGCGGCCGGCGGTCTGGCGCTTCCAGGAGGCGCTCGAGCGGACCGGCATCCGGAAGATCCTGGTCGCGGAACTGACCGTCCACGAGGAGGATACCCACAAGCGCCTGAACGGATGCGGCATGATCGTCGTCAATCCCCCTTGGCAGCTGGACACGGCGCTGGAAGCGGTGCTCCCTGCCCTTCACAAGGTCCTGGGGGCGGAAGCCGGCGGCTCCCGGGTCGAGTGGCTGGTGCCCGAGTAGGTCCGGTCTCCGGATAGCGAAAACGCCGCGGCCCCTGGCGGGACCGCGGCGCTCTCGATGCTCGATCGTCGGCCGGGATCAGGCGGTCTTGCGGGCCTGCTGCTTGACCTGCCCGTTGATCCGCTGGGCGGCGTCGTTGGCGACCCGGGCGGTGACCTCGGAGATCTTGACGCTGCTGTTCAGCAGAAGCTCGACCTCGGCGTTGACGAGGTCGCTCTGGGCTGCGAGCAGATCCTGCACGGTGCGGGCGCGCATGATGGTGTTCACGCCGTCGATGTTGCGCTGCATCGCACTCTGGGTGTAGTTCACCCACTCGCGCATCACCGACTGGAAGCCGTCGGCCAGGACCGAACTGGCCTGCATCATGACTTCCAGATTCTGCTGGGTCCGCTTGGTGACTTCTTCCGAAGCCTTGGCCTGCATGCTGAAGACGCGGCCGAACTGCTGGCTCGACTGCTCGGTCATCTGGCGCGCGGCACCGGCGGTGTCCTCGGCGACACGGGCAACCGTCTGCGTGGCCTTTTCGGCGACATCGCTGCCGGCTTCCATGCCGCGCTTTGCCGTCTCGGCACCCTGCTCGGCAGTCTTCCGAGCGACTTCCGCTCCCTTTTCCGCGGTGTCGGCAGCTTCACGGGAGACCTTCTTGCCGGTCTCCGCGGCTTCCGCGGCGACGGCACGGGTGGTCTTCACCGTTTCCTCAGCAGCGTCCTTAGTGGTGCGAGTGGTTGTGGTGTCCTTGTCGGTCGCCATCGTCTACTCCTCAGGTATCGCTTCGCGTCCGAGCCAAAGCCGGACGGCACGTTAACGTTCTCTTAACTGTCCTTGTTGCGCTGCTATATCACGATATCGCGGGTGCAGCAAAGTAACTTTACGTGAAACTTCAGCGAAGGGATAAAAATCGACATTTAATATTTATCTTAGTTGCAGCGCACACAAAGATTTGGTCGTCGCTTCCGTGCATTGCAACTGCACTTTGGATAGAGGTCAAAGCTGCCCGTCCGGCACAGAACCCGTCAAATCTTGCCGCCGCGTCGATGTGACGCACGGCAAGGCCTTGATTACACGACGATGGAAAAACGAAGACGGCGGCCGAAGCCGCCGTCCAAGATCGCGGCCGGTAAAGCTCAGCCCCTGGACTTGAGCAATGCTCCGATCTCGCCGACGATGCCGCGGCGGAACAGCAGGACGCAGACGACGAAGATGACGCCGGTCACCACGGTCACCGGCAACTGCGTGCCGGCCAGGTAGTTCTGCAGGGTGACCACCAGGAAGGCGCCGACCACCGGGCCGAAGATGGTGCCCAGGCCGCCCAGCAGCGTCATCAGCACCACCTCGCCCGACATCTGCCACGTGATGTCGGTCAGCGACGCCAGCTGGAACACGATCGCCTTGGTCCCGCCGGCCAGGCCGGCCAGGGCCGCCGACATCACGAACGCCGCCAGCTTGTAGTGGTCCACCTTGTAGCCCAGCGACACCGCCCGCGGCTCGTTCTCCCGGATCGCCTTCAGCACCTGGCCGAACGGCGAGTGGATCGTCCGGTGGATCAGCAGGAAGCCGGCCAGGAACACCGCCAGCACGAAGTAGTACATGGCAAGGTTGTCGCCCAGGTCGATCAGCCCGAACAGATAGCCCCGCGGCACCGCCTGGATGCCGTCCTCGCCGCCGGTGAACGGCAGCTGGAGCGCCAGGAAGAACACCATCTGCGACAGCGCCAGCGTCACCATCGCGAAGTAGATGCCCTGCCGCCGGATCGCCAGGAAGCCGAACGCCAGGCCGAACAGCGCCGCCACCAGCACGCCGAGCAGGATGCCCAGCTCCGGCGTCAGGCCCCACACCTTGACCGCGTGGGCGGTCACGTAGGCGGCCGAGCCGAAGAACGCGGCGTGGCCGAACGACAGCAGCCCGACATAGCCGATCAGCAGGTTGAAGGCGCAGGCGAACAGCGCGAAGCACAGCGCCTTGGCCAGGAACACCGGGTAGAACTGGAACGGGGCGACCAGCGCCACCACCAGCAGCGCCGCCAGCGCCGCCCATTTCAGCGCGGGCGGGCTCCGCCGGGCGGGCGCCGCGGCGCCGGCCCGGAGAGCGTCGGTATGGGATTGGGTTGCCATGGCTTACTTCTCCCGTCCGAACAGACCGGCCGGCTTGATCAGCAGCACCACGGCCATCACGACGAAGATCACGATGTTGGAAGCCTCGGGGTAGAACACCTTGGTGAAGCCCTCCAGGATGCCCAGCATGAAGCCGGTCAGCACGGCGCCCAGGATCGAGCCCATGCCGCCGATCACGACGACCGCGAAGACGACGATGATCAGGTGCGAGCCCATCAGCGGGTTGACCTGGTAGATCGGCGCCGCGAGCACGCCGGCCAGGCCGGCGAGCGCCACGCCGAAGCCGTAGGTCGCGGTGATCATGACCGGGACGTTGATGCCGAAGGCCTGGACCAGCACCGGGTTCTCGGTGGCGGCGCGCAGGTAGGCTCCCAGCCTGGTGCGCTCGATCATGAACCAGGTGCCGAAGCAGACCACCACGGAGACGGCGACGACCCAGCCGCGGTACGTGGGCAGGAACATGAAGCCCAGGTTGTAGCCGCCGGCGAGCGCCTGGGGGATCGGGTAGGGCTGGCCGGACACGCCGTACCAGTGGCGGAACATCCCCTCGATGATCAGGGCCAGGCCGAAGGTGAGCAGCAGGCCGTAGAGGTGGTCGAGCTTGTACAGCCGGCTGAGCATCAGCTTCTCGAGCACGACGCCGATCAGGCCGACCAGCACCGGAGCCAGCACCAGGGCGGCCCAGTAGTTGATCCCGGCGAACTTCAGCAGCATCCACGCCGCGAAGGCGCCCAGCATGTACTGGGCGCCGTGCGCGAAGTTGATGACGTTGAGCATGCCGAAGATGACGGCCAGCCCGAGGCTCAGCAGGGCATAGAAGGACCCGTTGATCAGCCCCAGCAGGAGCTGACCGAACAGGACCTGGGGCGGAACCCCCAGCAGCTCCATCATATTGTCGGTTCCTCCCTATCGTTCGGATCGACCGGGACTCACTTTTTGGTGAAGGGGCAACCGCTCAGCTCCGCCTTCTGGTACGCCTCGTCGGCGGGGATCGTGCGCAGGATGTCGTAATAGTCCCAGCGTCCCTTGGACTGCGACGGCTGTTTCACGCGCGCCAGATACATGTCGTGGGCCATGCGGCCGTTGGCCAGAATCTTGCCGTTCTTGGCGAACATGTCCTTGACCGGCAGTTCCTTCATCTTGTTCGCGACCTTCAGACCGTCGTCGGTGCCGGCGGCGTCGACGGCGCGCAGATAGTGCAGGACCGACGAATAGACGCCGGCCTGGACCATGGTCGGCTTCTTGCCGGTCTTCTGCTCGTACTTGGCAGACCAGGCGCGGGTCTCGTCGTCCATGTCCCAGTAGAAGCCGGTGGTCAGCGACAGGCCCTGGGCGATCTGGAGCCCAAGGGAGTCCACGTCGGAGATGAACAGCAGCAGCCCGGCGAGCGACTGCCCCGAGCTGGTGATGCCGAACTCCGCCGCCTGCTTGATCGAGTTGGTGGTGTCGGTGCCGGCATTGGCGAGGCCGATCACCTGGGCGCCCGATCCCTGGGCCTGGAGCAGGAAGGACGAGAAATCAGAGTTGTTCAGCGGGTGACGGACGCTGCCCTTGACCTCGCCGCCCAGTGCCTTGACCTCCCGGGTGACGTCGGCTTCCAGCGAGTGGCCGAATGCATAGTCGGCGGTCAGGAAGAACCAGGTCTTGCCGCCTTCCTGGACCATCGCGCGCCCGGTGCCGACCGCGAGCGCATAGGTGTCGTAGGCCCAGTGGAAGCCGGTCGGCGAGCAGGCGTCGCCGGTCAGGCGCGAGGTCGCGGCGCCGGAGATCAGGGTCACCTTGCCTTTGTCCCGGGCGACTTCCTGCACGGCGAGCGCGGTCGAGGAGGTTACCAGGTCGGCGATGGCGTCGACGCCTTCGGTATCGAACCACTGCCGGGCGATGTTCGACGAAATGTCGGCCTTGTTCTGGTGATCCGCCGAGATGACCTGGACGGGCTTGCCGGCCGCCTTGCCGCCGAACTCCTCCACCGCCAACTGGGCCGCGACGACGGAGCCCTCACCCGAAACATCGGCATAGAGGCTCGACTTGTCGGTCAGGACGCCGATCTTGACCGTGTCGCCGGAGATCTGGGCATTGGCGGCTCCGGTGACGGCGCCGACCGCCAGAGCGAGCGTCGCGGTGCCGGCGAGAAGTTTCTTGAGCATGTTCAGCATCCCTATTCATCATGATTGTTGTTGATCGTTTTCCGGGCACGCGCCCGGTTTTGCCTGTCCGGCTTTCCGGCGCCCCGATCAGACGCCGAGATATTCGTGCAGCTTGTGCATGTTGGCTTCGAGCTGGTCGTTCGGGATCATGTCGACGATGTGCCCCTCCTCCATCACGTAGTGGCGATCCGCGATGGTGGCGGCGAAGCGGAAGTTCTGCTCGACCAGCAGGATGGTGAAGCCGCTCTGCTTCAGCTCCCGCACCACCCGGCCGATCTGCTGGATGATCACCGGCGCCAGCCCCTCGGTCGGTTCGTCCAGCAGGATCAGGTCGGCCCCGGTGCGCAGGATCCGCCCGATCGCCAGCATCTGCTGCTCGCCCCCCGACAGCCGCGTCCCCTGGCTCTTCCGCCGCTCCTTCAGGTTCGGGAACAGGCGGTAGATCGCCTCCACGTCCATGCCGCCCGGCTTGATCGTGGGCGGCAGCATCAGGTTCTCCTCCACGTTCAGGCTGGAGAAGATGCCCCGCTCCTCCGGCACGTAGCCGATCCCCAGCCGGGCGATCCGGTTCGACGCCAGCCCCGTCAGCTCCGTCCCGTTCAGCCGGATCGAGCCGGTGCGCCGGCCCACGATGCCCATGATCGAGCGCATCGTCGTGGTCTTGCCGGCGCCGTTGCGTCCCAGCAGGGTCACCACCTCGCCCCGCCGGACGTCCAGGCTGACGCCGTGCAGGATGTGGCTCTCGCCGTAGAAGGCGTGAAGATCCCGGATCTCCAGCATCCCTGTCGTCGTCGCGGCCCCGTCAGGCATGTCCCGTCCCCATGTACGCTTCCATCACCTGCGGGTCCTTGGACACCGTCGCGTAAGGCCCCTCGGCCAGGATCTCGCCCCGGCGCAGCACCGTGATCGTGTCCGACAGGTCGGACACGACGGAGAGGTTGTGCTCGACCATCAGGATGGTGCGGTTGGCCGAGACCTTGCGGATCAGCGCCGCGGTGTGGTCGATGTCCTCGTGGCCCATGCCGGCCATCGGCTCGTCCAGCAGCATCAGCTCCGGCTCCAGCGCCAGCGTGGTGGCGATCTCCAGCGCGCGCTTGCGGCCGTAGGGCAGCTCGACCGCGGGAATGTCGCGGTAGGCCGCCAGGTTGACCGACTCGAGCAGTTCCCCGGCTTGGCCGTCCAGCGCCTCCAGCACCTTCTCCGAGCGCCAGAAGTCGAAGTTGTCGCCGCGCAGGCGCTTCTGCAGCGCCACCCGTACGTTCTCCAGGCAGGTCAGGTGCGGGAAGACGGCGCTGATCTGGAACGAGCGTACGAGGCCGCGCCGGGCGATGTCGGCCGGCTTGACCCGCGTGATGTCGGCGCCGTTGAACAGGATCTGGCCGCCGCTCGGGATCAGGAACTTGGTCAGCAGGTTGAAGACCGTGGTCTTGCCCGCGCCGTTGGGGCCGATCAGGGCGTGGATGCTGCCGCGGCGGACCTGGAGGTTGACGTCCTTGACCGCGATGAAGCCCTTGAATTCCTTCGTCAGATTCCGGGTTTCAAGTATGTTCTCGCCCTGCATTCGCCTCCCCCGGTTTGCACGTGCGTCGCGCTCGGCCCCTTCGGGACCGCATTATGGTTTTGTCCGCGGCGCGGTGTCCTGCGACGGAACGCGCCGTTCCCTACACAGGCGGATGCAACTTAGCACACATGGACAGTAATTTCATAGTGTTTACGGAACAGTCGATCATTCCGGAAATGCTTGAAATACAAGCAGGATACCGATGCCGCACGCTGGCAATACCGGTTGCAGAAACGATGCGCGCCGGCTCCTGGCGGAGCCGGCGCGCATCAGGCGTCGGATGTCGGCGTGTCGCCGGACGGGTTAGGCGCGGCCCGGCGTGTAGGACGGCGGATCGCTCGCCGGGAAGCTCTCGTCGGCCGCCTCGTCCACCCGGTTCCAGGGCCGGTCCAGGCGGTCGTCGGCGCGGCGGCGTTCCGATTCCAGGAAATCCCCGGAATACATGTCTTCGTCGTGGCTTGAACGTTCGTTGATCATGGCCTTGATCGCGCAATGGCCGCCCATGCCGCGCGCGGCCAGCAAGCCGCCGGCCACGCCCATGATGGCGCCCTGCACGCCGCCCCGGCGCAGTCCGGCGGCTGCCAGCACGACGCCGCCGAGCATCGAGGTCCAGCGTTCGACCTGGGAAAGGTTCTCTTCCCCGCCGGCCACCCTTTCATAGATATCGTCGATGACCTTGTTCACGCTTGCCTCTCCATTTCGGTTCGAGATAACCGCTGAAGAAACAAGTTGACAGGCCGCGATGTTCCTTGCCGCCCGGTCCGGAGTCGTTCGGCGTTCAGCCCGGCGGCGGCAGGCCGCCGGCGCGGACGATGAACGAGATGATTTCCGGCAGCCCCTGCCCGCACTTCAGGTTGCTGAACAGGAACGGCCGTTCGCCGCGCATCCGGCGGGCGTCCCGGTCCATCACCTCCAGGCTGGCGCCGACCAGCGGCGCCAGGTCGATCTTGTTGATCACCAGCAGGTCGGAGCGGGTGATGCCGGGGCCGCCCTTGCGCGGGATCTTGTCCCCGGCCGATACGTCGATGACGTAGATGGTCAGATCGGCCAGCTCGGGGGAGAAGGTGGCGGCCAGGTTGTCGCCGCCTGATTCGACGAAGATCAGGTCCAGGTCGGGGAACCGCGCGTTCAACTGATCGACCGCCGCCAGATTGATCGAGGCATCCTCCCGGATCGCCGTGTGCGGGCAGCCGCCCGTCTCCACCCCCAGGATGCGGGACGGGTCCAGAGCGCCGCTCCGGGTCAGGAACTCGGCGTCCTCGCGGGTGTAGATGTCGTTGGTGATCGCGGCGACGTCCCAGGCGTCGCGCATGCCCTTGCACAGGGCGTCGACCAGCGCGGTCTTGCCGGAGCCGACCGGGCCGCCGATGCCGACCCGAAGGGGACCGGTGTGGGAACGGACGATCGAATTGGGTTGGGCCGGTGCGGATTCGGCAGCTTGGCTCATGAGCGGAACAACCTCGTATACTGTGTTTCGTGGGACATCGCGGCCCAGTCGACCAGGGGCGCCCTGGATCCAAGGTCGGCGGGATCGGCGTCGAAGGCATCGGAGGCAACCCGGTGCAGGACAGGGTCGAGCCGCGCTATCGCGCGCTGCCCGTCGGTCTGGCCGAGCGGGACCAGCCGCACCCCGGCGGAGACGAGATTGGCCGCGAAACCGTGCAGGAACGCGCACAGCGCCGCCTTGGCGTCCATGCCGGCGCAGGCCGTGACGACAGCCACGGCGACCGCGTGGGCCGGCGGCCGGCCGTTATCGGCAAGCACCTTCGCCCAGCGGTCAAGCCCGGCGGGCGGCCAAGTGGACTGCACCGTCGCCAGGAACGCGGTCCCCTGGGCGGCGCTCTCCAGCGCCAATTCGCTGCTGCCGCGCATCGCGTCGGCTCGCTCCGCCCCCCACCGCAGGGCCGCTTCGTCTCCCTGCCCGACCGCGCGGGCGGCGGCCATGAACAGGACGGCGTCGGTCCATCCCGCACCATGCAGCAGGATCGCCTCGATCCAGGAGACCAGCGAATCGCGGTCCCGGACCCGTCCGGCCTCGACCGCGTACTCGATGCCGTGGCTGTAGGTATAGCCGCCGATGGGAAAGCCCGGCGACATCCAGGCGAGCAGCCGCGTCAGATGCCGGAGATCCACAGGCCCGATGGCAGCAGGCCCGGCGGCGGTAGGCCCGGGGACCTCGGGCTCAGTGGTCATGGTGGGCATAGGCGCCGGCTTCCGGCGTGAAGGACGCATGCAGCCGGACCACGTCGGCGCCCAACCCCCGAAGCATCTCCACGATCACATGGTCCCAGCGGAGCCGCACGGCGGCGCCCGCGATCTGGACCGGAAGATGCCGGTTGCCCAGGTGCCAGGCGATGCGGGCCAGGGTCTCCGGGGTGGCGCAGGTCACCTCGGCCAGATCCTCGTCCGCGGCGCGCACCGCGATGCAGGTGCCGTCGTCCAGTTCCAGGGCGTCGCCGTCGTTCAGGACCACGGCGCGCGGCAGGTCGAGCAGGAACGGCGCCCCCGAGTCGTCGTTGAGTTGGATCCGGCGGCGGAAGCGGTCGTCGAAGGCGAGAGTCACGGTCCCGGCGGCGGTGTCGGAGGGCCAGTGGCCGGCGGCGTGGACTCGGGTGGCGCGGCGGAGCATGCGGGGTCCCAGGAAATCGGATCTCAGAACAGGAAGTAGCGCTGGGCCAGCGGCAGCACGTCCGCGGGCTCGCAGGTCAAGAGCTGGCCGTCGGCCCGCACCTCGTAGGTTTCGGGATCGACCTCGATCACCGGAGTCATGTCGTTGTGGACCATCTGCTTCTTGCCGACGGAGCGGATGCCCCGGACAGGCACAAGCGGCCGCATCAGGCCGAGCCGGGCGGCGGGATCATTCTCCAGCCCGGCCTGGCTGACGAAGGTGACCGAGCTGACCGTCAGCGCCCTGCCCATCGCCCCGAACATGGGCCTGTAGTGGACAGGCTGGGGCGTCGGGATCGAGGCGTTGGGATCGCCCATGACCGCGCCGGCGATCATGCCGCACTTCAGGATCATGTCGGGCTTGACCCCGAAGAAGGCCGGCGACCAGATCACGAGGTCCGCCAGCTTGCCGATCGCGACCGAGCCGACATGGTCGGCCACGCCATGGGTCAGTGCGGGGTTGATGGTGTATTTGGCGATGTAGCGCTTGACCCTGAAATTGTCGTTGTCGCCCCGCTCCTCCGGAAGCGCTCCCCGCTGGCGCTTCATCTTGTCGGCCGTCTGCCATGTCCGGATGATCACCTCGCCGACCCGCCCCATGGCTTGGCTGTCCGAGGAGATCATGGAGAAGGCGCCGAGGTCGTGCAGGATGTCCTCGGCGGCGATGGTCTCGCGCCGGATACGGCTCTCGGCGAAGGCGACGTCCTCGGGAATGCGCGGGTCGAGGTGGTGGCAGACCATCAGCATGTCCAGATGCTCGTCCACCGTATTGACCGTGAAAGGCCGGGTAGGGTTGGTCGAGCTGGGCAGCACGTTGCCCAGGCCGCACAGCTTGATGATGTCGGGCGCGTGGCCGCCGCCGGCACCCTCGGTATGGAAGGCGTGGATGTTGCGGCCCTTGAAGGCCGCGACGGTGTCCTCGACGAAACCCGATTCGTTCAGCGTGTCGGTATGGATCGCCACCGCGACGTCCATGTCGTCCGCGACGGTCAGGCAGGTGTCGATGGCCTGAGGCGTCGTTCCCCAGTCCTCGTGCAGCTTCAGCGCGCACACCCCTGCCCTGACCTGCTCGACCAGGGCCGCCGGCTGGCTGGCGTTGCCCTTGCCGAACAGGCCGAAATTGACCGGCAGCGCCTCGACCGCCTGGAGCATGCGGGCGATGTGCCACGGCCCCGGCGTGCAGGTCGTGGCGGAGGTCCCCGCCGCCGGTCCCGTCCCGCCGCCCATCAGCGTGGTGACGCCGCTGTAGAGCGCCTCCTCCGCCTGTTGCGGGCAGATCGCGTGGATATGCACGTCGAGTCCGCCGGCCGTGACGATCTTCCCCTCGCCCGCGATCACCTCGGTGCCGGGGCCGACGACGATCGTGACCCCGGGCTGCACGTCGGGGTTTCCGGCCTTGCCGATGGCGGCGATCCGGCCGTCCCGGATGCCGATGTCGGCCTTGACGATGCCCCAGTGGTCGATGATCAGGGCGTTGGTGATGACGGTATCGACGGCGCCGCCTTGGCGGGTCACCTGGGACTGGCCCATGCCGTCCCGAATCACCTTGCCGCCGCCGAACTTGACCTCCTCGCCATAGATGGTGTGGTCCGCCTCGACCTCGACGATCAGTCCGGTGTCGGCGAGGCGGACGCGGTCGCCGGTGGTGGGACCGAACATGGCGGCATAGTCGGAGCGGTCGATGCGATAGGCCATGGCGGACGTTTTCCCCGGATGGATGGAAACCTGATGGAGGGACTTCTGGACTACAGCTTGCCGTTGATCCTGCCGGTGAAGCCGTGGACTTCGCGGTTGCCGGCATAGGCGACAAGGTTGACCGTGCGGGTCTGGCCGGGTTCGAACCGGACCGCCGTGCCGGCGGGAATGTCCAGCCGGAAGCCGCGCGCCTTCTCGCGGTCGAAGGACAGCGCCCCGTTGGTCTCGTAGAAATGATAGTGGGAACCGACCTGGATCGGACGGTCGCCCGTGTTGGCGACATCCAGGCTGACGGTCTCCCGCCCCTCGTTCAGGTCGATCTCTCCGGGCCGGACCAGCAACTCGCCGGGAATCATGGCAATCTCCTTCAGCGGATCGGCAGGTGGACGGTGACGAGCTTGGTGCCGTCGGGGAAGGTGGCCTCGACCTGGATCTCGTGGATCATCTCCGGGATCCCCTCCATCACCTGGTCGCGGGTGAGCACTTCCGCGCCGTCCCGCATCAGCTCGGCTACGCTCCGGCCGTCGCGGGCGCCCTCGACGACGAAATCGGTGATCAGGGCGATCGCCTCCGGATAGTTCAGCTTGACGCCCCGCTCCAGCCGGCGCCGTGCCACCATCGCCGCCATGGCGACCAGCAGCTTGTCCTTCTCACGCGGTGAAAGGTTCATGGCTCCGTCCCTACTTGCATTGTCTGAGGCATCATGCGCGGCACCTCTCACACGTCCCACAGGCGGGGCAGACGCGCCGGCAGCCCGGCGACGTGAGCCCTGAACCCGGCCCAGAAACAGGCATAGGCGCGCCGCACATGGTGCGCCCGGTCGCCGAGCCAGCGGATGACCAGCATGCCGTCCAGGCAGGTCGCGGCGGCGAGAACGCCGGGCGGCGCCTCGGACACTACAGTGTTGATCATGCCGCGCGCGGCGTCCAGATGCCGCGCGGCGTCGGATGCGGCATAAAGGATCGTGCCATAGGCGGTGGCCCCCCTGAAACAGGCCGGGTGATCCAGGATGCTCCCGATGTCGCCGTCCAGGTGCAAGGCGTCGGCCCAGACCAGCCTGCCGTCCCGGCGGACTTCCCAGGCGTCGCGCGCGAGCCCGCGGGTGAACCGTTCGCCGCGCGCGATCCGGCCGAACACCAGGAGCTCGCCGGCCATCAGGCGCGCGGAGCCCGCCAAGCCGAGAGTGGTGGCGCGGCGCAGCCGAGCGCCGTCGAACAGGATCGCCTCCTGCGGCAGCCATTCGAGCCAGCCGTCCGGCCCGACCGTCACGTCGGCGGATACCTGCACGTCGGCACCGGTGGACCGGTAGATCTTCTCGGCAGCCTGGGTCGTGACCAGCGCAGAGGCGCCGGGTCCGATCTCGATCGCGATGTCCAGCCGGTCGCCGCCGACCAGCCCGCCGGACGTCGTGACCAGGGTGGCGATCGGGAGGTCGCCGACCCGGGGGTTTGGGAACAGAACCCGCAGGGGGTCGTGATGATAGAGGTTGGCGAGCCGCGTCGTCCCGGCCCGATGCTCGAATCGGACCCGGGCCGCGCCGTGGATTTTCAGGCGGGGCTGCTCGGTTCGGGAGGAAAGGGCGGCGGGAAGCGAGGTATCCGGCGCCATCGTCAAAAGCGGGCACTATCGGCAGATTTCATTCAGCGTCATCCCGCCAACCCAATGATGCGGCATGATACCGCGCGCCGCCGCAGTGCGAAAGAACATCCGCCGCCCCGCGGGTAAATCGGAAGGCGACATACCCGTCCCGCCGGGGCGGCACCGACCGTTCGTCCCGGAGTTATCCTTGGGGCTCGCGGGGGTTGACCACCGTGAAGCTGCTCAAGTCCTCTTTCATCCGTTCCTCGCTGGGCAGGCGGCCCTTGACCAGGAAGCAGACGGTCTCGGCGACGTTGGTGGCGTGGTCGCCGACACGCTCAAGGTTCTTGGCGATGAACATCAAGTGCGTGCAGGCGGTGATCTGCTGGGGCGACTCCATCATGTATGTCAACAGCTCCCGGAACAGGCTGGTGTAGACTGCATCGACCTCGGCGTCGCGGTCACGCACCGCCATCGCGAGATCGTAATCCTCGTCCACATAGGCCTTCACCACGTCGTGGACCATGCCGGCTGTGGTGATCCCCATGCGGTTGAGGGACTTCATCGGGCCGGCCGGCGGCACTTGAGACAGCGCCATCACCCGCTTGGCGCAGTTGCTCGCGAAGTCGCCGATCCGCTCCAGGTTCGTGCTGACCTTGAGCGCCGTGATGACCTGCCGGAGGTCCTTCGCCATCGGCTGGCGCAGGGCGAGAACCCGCACCGCGAGGGCCTCCACCTCGGCTTCGCCCCGGTCGATCTCGGCATCGCGGCCGATGATGCTGCTCGCGAGGTTCTCGTCGCGGGAGACCAGGGCCTCCATGGCACGCATCAACTGCTCCTCGGCAAGGCCGCCCATCTCGGCGATCTTCCTGTGCAGCGTGGTCAGTTCGGTATCGAACGCAACCACGGTGTGTCCTGACGGCATGTTCCGCTTCCTTGCATCCAGAGTCATGGTGGCCCCCCGACAGGGGTTTCCGGCACGATAACGGCCGACCGCCCGGAGGTGTTCATCGATTCAGGGGCGATCGTCAACCCGCTTGTGGGAGGACCGGCCAGGTTCCGGGTGCGCATCCAGGCTCGGCAACGTGATCTTAACCGCTTTCCGGCACATTGCCGAACGGCGTTTGGTACCGGGGAACGCCGTTCGACCTCGATCCCGCCACTCAGCCGCGACCTGTCCCGCACCCCCCCTTTCGAACGGACCACTTCATGACCCCACACGAGTTGGTCGCCATCCTCGACAAGCATGAGCGTTGGCTGAGCAAACGGGCCGGGGGGGTCCGTGCCAATCTTGCGATGATCGATCTCCAGGGGATGCACCTGGCCGGCTCCAACCTGCAGTCGGCGAAGCTGTCGGGCGCCAACATGTCGGGCTGCGACATGAACAAGGCGAACCTGAGCTATTCGGACATGTTCGCGGCGCACATGACCAAGGCCGACATGTCGGGTTGCAATTTCTACCGGGCCGACATGAGGGGCGCCCACATGCGGGGCGCCCGTCTGAAGGGAGCGATCCTCCGGGAAGCCGACCTGCGAGGGGGCGCCCTGCTCGACGGCCGCTCTTCGGGCACCCAGGTGCTCAAGTCCGACCTCACTGGAGCGAATTTCGACGACGCCCTGCTGTCCCGGGCCAATCTGTCGGGCGCCGACATGTCGGAGGTCAGCATGTCCGGGGCGGACTGCCAGGGCGCGATCATGACCGGCGTCAATCTCAGCGGTGCCAATGTCAAGAACTCCAACCTCTCCAGGGCCGACCTGAAGGGCGTCAATCTCAGCGGCGCCAATCTGTCCGGAGCGGTGCTGCGCGACTGCAACCTCGCCGGCGCCATCCTCGCAGGGGCGATCCTCAAGAACGCCGACCTGCTGGGGGCCAAGCTGGAGGGGGTGGATCTGTCCGGCGCGGACTGCACCGGCGCCAACATCGCCCGCGCGGCGGAGAACTTCTCGCTGAGGATCCAGCGCAGCCTCGAAGGGCATTACAACTGGATCAACAGCAACGGCGCCGCCGGCCAGCGCGCCGACCTGCAGTCAGAGGACCTGGCCCATATCGACCTGACCGGGGTAAACCTGTCGGGCGCCAACCTGAAGGGTATCAAGCTGGTCGGCGCCAACATCTCCGAGGCGCTCCTGGTCATGTCCGACCTTTCGCTCGCAGACCTCAGGGAGTGCAACCTGTCGAACGCGACGCTCGACGGCACCAATTTCCGCGGCAGCGATCTAAGCGGGGCGCGGCTGGACGGCGCGGAACTGGGGTCGGTCGACATAAAGGGCCCTACCGGCAAGGCAACCGGCCGGATGTGGCCCGCCAACCTCAGCGAGGCGAAGCTCATCGGGGCCAGTCTTCGCCGGACCAACCTGCGCGGAGCCAATCTTAACGGCGCCGACCTCAGCTTCGCCGATCTGACGGATGCGATCCTGATCGACGCCAACCTCAAGGATGTCAAGCTGGAGGGCGCGCGCCTCGACGGCGCCGCGATGCCGGCTCACACGCCCGACGACGAAGACTGATTCGCTGACAACGACGGCCGAAGTCGGCCCCGTCGTCAGATGGCCTCGCCGTTCTCGCCGAGATTGACCATCATGCGGTGCAGGACGTTGATAGCCATGACGAGATCCGCGTGTTCAATGCCGCGGGTCGCCTGTTCGCTGACATCCGCAGCGCAGGGCAGCAGGACGTCGCGAAGCCCGCGCCCCTTGGGCGTCAGGTAGATATTCACTTTCCGGCGGTCATGGGGGTTGCGGACGCGCTCCACGAGGCCACGCCGTTCCATGCTGTTGAGGGCGGTGACAGTAGTCGGCTCCATCATGCCGACGCGCTGGCTGAGTTCGCGTTGCGTTAGTCCGTCTTCATCCCACAAAGCACGAAGAAAGAACCATTGTCCCATGCTTACGCCATGGGCAGCGATTTTGGCCTGCAATGAACGTGAGAAAGCCCGGTGAACGTCTCTCACCACATAGCCGACACTGTTGTCGCTCTGCGGATTTGACTGTCCGTGCGGCCTCTCGGACGCATATTGTGTCTTCCTGCCAAAATTCGCGAAACTTTCGGGCATGTAAAGATTCTCTCATAGTCCATGGCGGCGAAACTGTTTCTGCATCCATAGTTCTTACCTATGGTGCGGCGGATACACTTCAAATACTTTCGACCGAAAATAACTGTTTGTTGAGCCCCTTTGCATAATGGCACCACTATGCATCGTGGCCAATCGTTTTTAGAGAAAGATTAGGTGCATCGATAATATTTTTTCACTCTCCAATTCACTACTTCACCCGAGGCAACCAGCCGGATGATTGATTCGATATCGAACGAATAGACTACTTCGTACTTATGTGATGCAGTGGTTTCTTATCTATTGCCCTGACACGCGGGACCGTATCGCCAGTCCGTAAACTCTCTCTTAACTGGAGAAAATTAGCTGAGATTTCGAACCTAGGGCGAATGGTCTGCCGCTGGTCCCCAGATCTCCCCCGGCGCCTTTCCCGGGCCTCCGCCGCACGTGTCGCCAGCCGTCCTCCCGCAAACCCCTACTATCCGCAGGCACCTGCACCCATCTGTTGACCGGCTTTCCACCCGGCCTTCCACGCGGCCCATCGATCCACGGGCCCGACCGTTTCGTGAGGAGAATGATGAGAAACGTGACACTTGCCGCGACCCAGACCAGCTGCACCTGGGACAGGGAAGCCAATGTGGCGACGGCGGAACGGATCGTGCGCCATGCCGCCCGCGAGGGCGCGCAGATCATTCTGCTGCAGGAACTGTTTGAAACGCCTTATTTCTGCCAGGATCAAAAACAGGAACTGTTCGCGCTGGCGGCGCCGGTCGACGATCATCCCGTCCTGCGGCGTATGAGCGCATTGGCAGCCGAACTGCAGGTAGTGCTTCCCGTCAGCTTCTTCGAACGGGCGAACAATGCCCATTACAACTCCCTGGCCATGATCGACGCGGACGGCCGGATGCTCGGGACCTACCGGAAGTCCCATATCCCGGACGGGCCGGGATACCAGGAGAAGTATTACTTCAATCCGGGCGACACGGGCTTCCAGGTATTCAAGACCCGCTACGCGACGATCGGAGCGGCGATCTGCTGGGACCAATGGTTCCCCGAGTCGGCGCGCTGCATGGCGCTGATGGGGGCGGAAGTCCTGTTCTACCCGACCGCGATCGGCTCCGAGCCACAGGACGCGGGCATCGACAGCCGCGACCACTGGCAGAGGGTCATGCAGGGGCACGCCGGCGCGAATCTGATGCCTCTGGTCGCCAGCAACCGCATCGGGATCGAACAAGCCGAGAATTCCAGCATCACCTTCTACGGATCGTCCTTCATCGCCGGCCCCCAGGGCGAGAAGGTGGTCGAGGCACCGCGCGACCAGGAGGCGGTGCTGACGGCCACGTTCGACCTCGACCGGTTGCGCGCGGCGCGCTCCTCCTGGGGCCTGTTCCGCGATCGCCGTCCCGAGCTTTACGATCCGATCCTCACCTTGGATGGCCAGCGGCAAGTCCGGCGCTGACCAGCCCGCCGGAGTCGACCGCCAAGGTACCGTGGCCGCCCGATCGGCGAAAATGCCGCAGCCGCGGCCACGGCCCGCCTCCTTTCTGCGACGGCCTGCGCATCGGCGTGATAACCGCGGGTAGGCACCTTCCGCCGATTGCCTCCCTTTAAAGAGCATGCAATAGTCTGCACGTTGAATCGGGTTGCATATTCGCTTCCGATTCACGCCCACGAACGAACGACAGACAATGCTTGCTGCTACGTGCAGGTTCATCGCCCGGTTGATACCGTCGGCGCTGGTCTTGCTATTCCTTATCGGATCCGCGATCGGGGCCGACCGGCACCACGCCGGCGGGCGCCTGCCCGAGGATGCGGCCGGACCGTCCAGTCCGATCGAGGCCGCGTTCAGCCGCCGGGCCGGGGCTCCGATGAAGCTTTACGGCTACGAGCTTTTCGCTCCCAGACCGGGAAAGGTGCCGCCGTCCTTCGGCACGGCGCAGAACGACTATCTGCTCGGCCCGGGCGACGAGTTGAGGATAACCATCCATGGGGCGGCGTATCCGTCGAACCGCCGATACATGGTGGACTCCAACGGAGACGTGGTCGTCGACCACCTCCGGCCGTTGCGCGCGGCCGGGCGCACGATCGCCGAGCTTCGCCGCCAGCTCGAAGCGGAGGTGACGCTCAGCATGGCCGGGCACGAGGCGTTCCTGTCGCTTGAAGGCATGCGAAGGATGGGCATCCTGGTCACGGGTGCCGTGGCCACTCCGGGACGTCATGAAATATCCGGTTCCGGAACGATGCTCGACGCGCTCCAGGCCGCGGGCGGCGTGGACCGCCTCGGAAGCCTGCGGACCATCCGGCTGATCCGCGGCGGCACCTCGCGGACAGTCGACTTCTACGGCCTGCTCCAGGGTCTCGACGGATCAGACCCCGCCCTGCGGGACGGCGACCGGATCGTGGTTCCGCCGATCGGCCCGACCATCGCCGTCGCGGGGGAGGTCAAACGCCCGGGAATCTATGAACTGGCTCCGGCAGAGGCGCAGGCGGACGGCGGCGCCCTGTCCTTGGCCGACGCCGTGGCCCTGGCGGCGGGGCCGATCCAGCCGGCCCCGGTCCGCATCGTGCGCTTTGCCTTGGGCGGGAACGGCGCCGAGGTGCCCGACGAGGCGGCCGGCGACCCGGACGAATCCCGGATCCGGACCGTCGCGGCCGGCGACCTCCTGATCGTGACCCCGACCCGCGACCATCGCCGGGGCACGGTGACCGTCACGGGCCATGTGCGCCAGCCGGGACCGCGGGCACTCGCCGGTGCGGAGACCCTGGCATCCCTGGTCGGGTCGGTCGACCTGCTGACCGACCCGTACCTTCCCTTCGCGGCCCTGGAGACCACCGATCCCCGGAGCCTTGCGCGGGTGCTTTCGCCGGTCGATCTCCAGGCCGTCCTGGACGCGAGATCCGACCGGCTCTTGGCCGGCGGCGATACCCTCATCGTGCTGGGTTCGTCCGACATCGCCTTTCTCTCCTCCCAGCCGGTCCTCGACCTGCTGCGCCGGGGCGGCCGGAGCCGCGCTCCGGCGGAGTGCGCGGGCCTCGAGGTCCTGGCCCGGCGCCTGTCGGGCGATCCCGAAGGCGTGCTCGCCCGCGGACCGCTGGCCCGCGCCGCGAAGGACCTGACGCCGTCCACGGTGCCGTGCCCCCGGGTGTTCGACGATCACCCCGACCTGCTCGCCTTCGCCATGGAGCATGCGGTGCTGGTGCGCGGCGTCATCCGGCCGGGATTCTACCCGGCGGCGGACCGGTCGGATCTCGCCACCCTGTCGCGCGCGGCGGGCGGCGGCCACAAGAAGCTCGGGGTCGTGTCGGACGCGGCCTTCGCCGGGGAAAGCGGCTCCGTCCCGGCGGGCGCCGGGGTCGGCGACATCGTCGACTCGGTCGCGCCCCGGATCGAACTGGCCGGCCATACGAGATTTCCGGGCACGCGGCTGCTCTCGCAGACACCGTCGCTGCGCTCGCTTCTCGGCAACGCCAACCAGGCGCTCAGCCATCTTTACCCGCTGTTCGGCGTGATCGAAAGGTATGACCGGCGGCGCCTGACCGGCCGGCTGATCGCCTTCTCGCCGCACGAGGTCATCCAGGGATTTTCGGACCGCCCCTTGGCCGACGGCGACACGGTGAGGCTGTTCTCCTTCGCGGACATCCGCGCAGCCATGGCATCCGCGGCCGGGAACCCGGGGAGAGCCGGCCAGGCCGGGACGGCGCCCGCCGGCGGCAGCGCAGGTCCCGGGGAAATGATGTCGCCCGCCCTCCTGACCCTGATGGCCGATCGTTCCGTCGATGTCCGGGGCGCCGTGAGGGAACCGGGCGCCTACCCGGTGGACGGAGCCGTCGGCCTGGACCTGCTGCTTGCGGCGGCGGGCGGCCTGAGCGATCTGGCCGACCGCAACAGCGTCGAGATCACCGGCCGGGAGCCGCCGGGAGACCCCGGGTCGGTGACCAGCGCCAGGCGGGTCGTGTCCCTCGACGCGGCCAACGGACTCGCGGCGAACGTGGGTCCCGGGGACGCGGTGCGGGTCAATCCCCTGTTCGACGACCGGGAGCCTTACGCCGTCACCATAGAAGGCGAGGTGAAACGCCCCGGCAGCTTCGACGTGATCCGCGGCGAACGCTTGTCGTCCCTGCTCAAGAGGGCCGGTGGGCTGACGGAGCAGGCATATCCGGCCGGGGCGATCTTTGCGCGCGAGAGCGTGCGCCGACAGCAGACGGACGCCTTCGCGGCCATTGCCCGAAACATCGAGCGAGACATCTCGGTCGTCCTGGCGCGGCCGGACCCGCCGCCGGCCGCCCAGATCGAGCAGGCCCGCAACCTGTCGACCGAGTTCCGCGAGGCGCAGCCCATCGGGCGGATCACGGTTGAGGCGGATCCTGCAAGGCTGGCGCTCCACCCCGACCTGGACATCGTGCTCGAACCGGGAGACCGCATCTTCTTTCCGAAGCGTCCCCTGACCGTGACGGTCGCGGGAGAGGTGCTTGCCCCGGCCAGCCTGCAGTTCTCACCCGCGAAGAATGCCGACGACTACATCGGGGAAGCGGGCGGAACAACCCAGTATGCAGACGCGTCGCGCGCGTTCGTGATGAAGCCGGACGGCAGCGCCCAGCCCCTGAAGATAAGCTTCTGGAACCATCAGCAGACGGCCCTGCTGCCCGGCTCGACCATCATCGTACCCCGCGACCCGGAGCCGTTCCACTTCTTCAGGTTCACGCAGAATGTCGGCGGCCTGCTCAGCCAGCTGGCGGTCGCCGCGGCCGCCGTGTTCGTGCTGACCGACCGATGAGGAGCGACACGTCGCCCGGGCCGCTGTTCAGCATCATCACGGTGGTGCTCAACGACCGAAAAGGGCTGGGGCGGACAAGGTCGAGCCTGCGCCGCCAGTCCTGCCGGAACTTCGCCTGGATCGTCGTCGACGGCGGGTCGGAGGACGGCACCCGTGACGACATCGCCCGTTTCGCTCCGGAGATCGCGTGGTGGCGCTCCGGCCCCGACCGGGGGCTCTACGACGCCATGAACATCGGCATGGCCGCCGCGACCGGCGACTATCTGCTGTTCCTCAATGCCGGCGACGAGCTGGCTTCGCCCGACAGCCTGGAGCGGCTCGCGGCGGTGATACGGGCGCACGCTTCGCCTGACTTCCTGTACTGCGACGCCTTGGAACGCACCCCCCGGGGAACCCTGCTGCGGAAGCCGGCGAGATCGCACCGGACGGTCTGGTACGGCATGTTCACCCACCACCAGGCGATGATCTACCGGCGCTCCGCGGTCGCGGACCTGAGCTACGACCTGTCATTTAAGGTTGGGGCGGACTATGCGTTTACGATATCGACACTATCCCGAAGTGCCCGAGTCGCGCGATTGCGAGAGGCATTGATTATTTTTGCACCTGGCGGTCTATCCCAGGCGATGGCTTCGGTCGGTCGACGCGACCAAACCCGCATTCGCCGTCAATATCTGCGCCTTTCCGCCATTTCCTGCTTTTTAATAATGGTGGTGCAATCTCTGGCGATGCTCACGCGCCGCGGATTTCCGGCTTTTTATGAAATTTGTCGATGCCGCCGGATGTACGAGTAGCCAAGACACCACTCACACGTGTAATATGTGTGGAACCTGTACTACGCATATTCGGTTTTTCCTAACCAGATGAGGGTACGCTCTACAGGTTGCACCGTACTCGACATCATGCACGCGAAAGGTCTTGACATTTGAGCCATATAAGTCCTTTTGAAATCTAAATTTATGCGCTACACCTTAATCGCCGGGCAAGTACTCAGGGGTAGAAGATGAAATCGAAAAAGTCCCAACCCGCAACTGCGAACACGATCTCGCGTCGCGGTGAAGGGCCCCATCCAATTGACATACATGTTGGGGCGAGACTCCGACTGCGCCGAACCTTGCTGGGCCTGAGCCAGGAGAAGCTCGGAGAGGCTGTCGGCATTACTTTCCAGCAGCTGCAGAAGTATGAGCGAGGCGCTAATCGTATCAGCGCGAGCCGTTTATATCATCTGGCACTGGTGCTCGACGTTCCCGTCGGCTTCTTCTTCGAGGATATGCCGACCGGGCAGCCGCTGCCCGAAGGCGCCGATGTCATCCATGAGCCGACGGAGACCGATGAATTCGAGTCGATGGCGAAGCGGGAGACCCTTGAACTGGTCCGCGCTTACTATCGTATCGGGGATCCCACTGTCCGCCGCCGTGCTTTCGAATTGATCAAAGCTTTGGGTGGCGAAACCAAAGATAGTGAAGGAACCGGCACCTGAAGCTCCGGCTATAGCACGGGTCCGTGGCGTCGGACCCGTGCCTTGACCGCGATCTGCCAGTAGTAGAAGGCCCGGGCGACGGCATAGTCCCATCCGTCGACCCCGTCGAGGAAGCCCAGGCAGAGCACATAGCTGTGCAGGAAGATCGACAGGGCGCGTGCCGGCAGCCGGCGGAAAATCCGCTTGAGCTGACGGCGCGCTCCTTTCTCACGCTCCGCCAAGATATGGCAGCGGTCGTCCGCGATCAGCGCCGCTTCCCAGTCCGAGTACCGGTTGTGCCTGTCGAACCACGCGTATAGCGGTTTTGCGTCGTGATGTATCATCCGGCCGCGCAAACTTCCCGCAGGCCCGTCCAGGCAGGGCTGGTAATGACCCTCGACCTCCCACATGCGCTCCACATCGAGGTCGGGAAAGGGCGGGAAGGCAGCCCGACGCCGGTGCAGCAGGGCGAGCTTGCTGTTCCAGGCGCCGAACCTCAGGGGCTTTCCCGCGAAGACCGGCTGTCCGGCGATGAAGTATCCGGCCGCCCGCGGTCCGGATTTCAACAGGCTCGCGATCTCGTCGGCCAATGCGTCGGAGACCCGTTCATCCGCATCGACGAAGAGCACCCAGTCATGCCGGAACGGGAGCGTCTGCAGGCACCACTGCTTCTTCTTGGGATAGCTGCCGTTCCACCTGAACGGCACGACCCGCGCGCCCATCTCTTCCGCCAGGGCGGCGGTTCCGTCCCCACTATCCGAATCGACGACGAAGACTTCGTCGAAGTGGCGGAGCGCACCTAGGCAGGACCGGATGTTCGCCGCCTCGTCGCGCGTCATGACGATGACGGAGACAGGGACGGAGACGGGTACCGGAACAGGTTTCACCGTCCTGCGGCCTTCAGGAAATCGCGCAGGTCGGCGCTTCGGATGAAGACGAGGCAGAGCCCCGCCACGAACCCCGCGGCGACCGCGATCGCCACCACGATGACGGGATCGGGCGTGTCCGGCACGGCCTCGGCCATGGCCGGTTGAACCAGGTTCGCGGCCAGGGGCAGGTCCACGTCCATCATCATGGCGAATCGTTCATGGGCGATCAGCAGGGACCGAAGCGCCTGGACGTGCCCGAGATCCTGCGTGATCCCGATCTTGCGCGAAATCTCGCCGATCATCCTGCCGTTGTCCCGGACGGCCATGGAGCGCAGTTGCCGTTCGGTCGTGGCATACAGCCGGTTCAGCAGAAGCCGCGCGAACTCGGGATCGGCATGTCGGTAGGTGATCCGGCGGAGCGGCGTGATGCCGACCTGCTGGATCCGCACCTCCTTCTGCAGGTATCGCACCAGGGTCCGGGCATCGGGTTCGGTCCAGGGGATCCGGCCCACCAGCCCGTTGAAGAAACGGCGCAGCCGCGGCATGGGAGAGTTGTCGGGCACCCAGATGCCGGCGTCGGCATCCCACATCCGCTCGAACACCCGGCGCATCACCTCCGGCGCGGCCGCAAGCTCCTCGGCGACGGGAAAGGACGTGACCTCGTAAAGGAAACGCTCATAGTTCGACATGGTCTCGCCGGCACCCTGGACGGTCGAAGTCTCGCTGCCCGGCGGTATCGCCGGCAGCGGAGCGGCGCGGCCGAGCAGTCCGCCCGCGGCGGTCGGCCCGACGATCAGGGTGGCGGTGAAGACGGGCTCGATCTGGCGTAGCGCCAGCACGGCGCAGACGGCCGAAAGCGCCGTGACGCCCAGGATCAGGCGGCGGCCGGCAAGCGCGATCATCACGCCGTGGCGCAGCAGTTTCTGGACTTCGCCCAGGGGGCCGATCAGGTCCTTGTCGAGGGACATGTCAGCCGCCGCCGACGGTCATGCAGCGGGAGGGCGCCGACGGTCGCGCCGTCTCGCCGCCGGAGGCGGTGCGGACGACCGAGACCGCCACGTTCAGGAAGGCATCGGCGGCCCGGTCGACCGACCACGACGCAGCCGTCGCCCGTGCCCGCTCGCACGCGGCGCGGTGGAAAGCGGTATCGCGGGCATGGGACTGGATCGCCGCCGCCAAGCCCTCCCCGTCATCGGGGTCGAGGACGGTTCCGCAGCGGTTCTCCACCAGCATCCGCGCCGCCGCGCTGCCCGTCGGGCCGAGCAGGATGCAGGGCCGCCCCGCGGCCAGGGCGCCGGCCACCTTGCTGGGAACCAGCATGCCTTCCGCGCGCCTGTCCATGACGGCGAGATGCAGGTCGGCAGCCCCCAGGCTGGCCGCAAGGGTCCCGGACGGCTGCAGGGGCAGGAGCCGCAGGTTCTTTGGGGCGTTCCGCTCGACGGCGCGCCTCACGCGCGGCAGTCCCCGCCCCTCCCCGATAAGAAGCATGGCGATGTCGGGCGCGCTCACGGCGAGGGAGAAAGCGGCGTCGAGCACGGCATCCATCGGATGGGCGAGCCCGAAGTTCCCCGAATAGGCGACCGTGAAGCGCCCCCCCAGGCCCAGGGCGGCGCGCACCGGATTGCCCTCCCGCGGGATCGGGCGGATCACCGGATCGGACCAGTTCGGAATGGTAACGATCCTTTGGGCCGGGATGCCCTGGTCGGAAAGCCGGTCCGCCATGCAGGAGCCGATCGCGATCACCGCGTCGCACCGGCGCAGCGCCGCCGTGGCGGCCCGGCGCAGCAGCGACAGGGCTGGCCATGGCAACCTGACGCCGATGACGGGGAACAAGTCCGGATAGAGGTCATGCGACCAATGGATCACGCCGCATCCCCAGCGCCGGCCGAGCAGCGGCCCGAGCACCGCGAGCATCGGCGGGTCGGTCATGGTGACGACCAGGTCGTGACGGGGCATCCGCGACGCCGCGTGATGGAGGCGGCGCAGGGCCGAGAGGTAACCCAGGCCGCCTGCGGCGGAGCCGCCGATCCGGTTCCCCGCCCGGGTCACGCCGACCCCCTCGGGAGCATCCGAGGGGGCGTCGGGGGCGCCGCATGCCAGGACCGAAACCCGCCACCCGTGCGAGGCGAACCGCGCGGCGAGGTCGTAGAGGCAACGCCCAGTTGCTCCCCGGTCCGGCGGAAACACACGATTTATGAAGAGGATGGACGGCTTGCACACCCTGAGAGATCCCAACCCTGCGCGATACACGCATACAGAAGCATTCCCGAACCGGGCAGGCAAGAGGATTAAGCCCGGAGGTCGCGATACTGCGCGGTACGCGTGGTGATGATCGACAGGATCAGACCGAAGCAGAGATACTTGAAACTGGTATGGGCGAACAGCCCGATCGCCAGGGGCGGCAGAAGCCCGAATGCCAGGGCGGTCTCCCGCTTCATCAGCATGACCAGCGGCGGGACGAGCGACAGAAGATAAGCCACGACGGCGATCATGCCGGCGATGCCGGTCTTCAGCAGCATGTAGGTCGCGAAGGAATGGGTGTAGGAAACCCACATCTCCCCGACCGCCGGGTTTCGCACCAGGGCTCCCCAGCCGGCGCCGAACACCAGGGAGGCAAACGAGGAGCCGATGTGGTCGGCGACGGCCGCCGCCTCGGAAGCCCGCTCGTTCAGGCCGTAGATTTCGGTTTTCCAGGCGATCTGCGCGACCGTTCCGAGGATCGTGTCCTGCAGCGCGACCGCGACTCCGCCGCCGGCCAGGGCGATGGCCCCCAGGATCAGCGGGGTCCGCCGCCCCAGGATGAGGACGCGGCAGGCGACCGCGGCAACGGCCGTCAGGATCGCCGCGCGATGGACGGCTCCCGCGAGCGCCGCCGCCGCGACGGCACCCGCCGCGACCATCAGGGCGGATCCCGCGATGGCGAGGATCGCCGAGCCCGAGCGCCGCCGGCGCACCAACCCCGCGGCCCCTTCCAGCGGCAGCCAGACCGCGGCGAAGAGCACGGCCGGGCTGTTCAGCAGGTACAGGTCGCCCTCCGCCATGGCAGCCCGCCCGACCGACCCGACATCGACGCCCGGCCACCACCAGCGCAGGCCGAACAGCAGGCCGACGCCGGCCAGGCCGGCGGGCAGCAGACGGCTTGCGAGCGGCCCCGCCGGAGCCAGCAGCACCGGCAGGAAAAAGAAGCCCAGCGGCACGACGTCGCGGACGACATCCTCGGGCGCCGCCCCGGCGACCGCAGCACCCAGCAGGGGAACCCAGAGGAGGTAGAGGAACGCCGCCGTGCCCACGACTTCGTGCAGCCTGGCGGACGGGGCGGTCAGCATCAATCCGCTCCCCACGCACAGGGGGCGGACCAGCCCCAGGGCGCAGGCCAGTCCCGCGGCCATGACCGCCTCGGTCCAGCCGATCCCGGGCGGCGCCGGAGCGCCGGACAGGCCGTAGGCGGCCAGCGCCACCGCAAGTCCGCCGGCCCGGATCATGTCTCCCGGTCCCCGATCACCCATGCCGCCGCCTGTTCCCCGCCGTCACGCCGCATGACTCCACCCGCATGGCTCCATGCATGCCGGACAGTGCGTGCATCTCCCGGAACTCCGCAATCGGAAGAAGGGCCAGCGGCACCATGCCCCAGGCGTCCCAAGGCGCCTCATTCAACCGTGGAAACGGATTGCATTCTAAAGTAAAGCTACTGGAACCTGCCGGCATTACTCCGCATGGAGTAGGCCGCGGGCCACCCCTTCCTGAAGTGAGCGCCCATGGCCGCCGGACTGAGACTCGACGAAATCAGCCTTCTGGTCGTTGAAGACGACACTTTCACGCGGAACCTGATCCTGTCGATCCTGCGGAACCTCGGCGTGCGCACGATCGCCGAGGCGAACGGCGCAGGGATGGCGCTGGAGATGATGGCGACCACCGAAGTGGACATCATCATCAGCGACATCCAGATGTCCCCCGTCAACGGGATCGATTTCCTGCGGCATCTCCGCGCGGGCACCCGGCCCGCCGGCGTCGTCCCGCCGCAGGCGCCCCCTTCCCAGATCCCGGTCATCTTCCTGACCGCCCACGCCCAGGCCAAGCTTGTGGAACTGGCCCGCGCCGCCGGAGTCTCGGCCTTCCTCACCAAGCCGATCCGGCCGGCCTTGCTCCGAGACCGCCTGCTGCAGATCTCGGCCACGCTGCGCCGGCAGGAGCCGGCACCGACGCCGGACCAATCCGCACAGCCGGGAAGCGCCGGGGTCCCGGCGTGATCCGGACCGGCCTTGTTTCGACTTCGTAAGACACCTTCAGAGAGTTAGTTGTATTCGATGAACGCATGGCGTTCGGACATGCAAGGCAGACCCGGACAGAGAGGCAAAGATGGGCATCGCAGGGACTTCCGCCGTCACAACCCCATACCGGGAGCCGCGTCCGCTGCTGAGGACGACTGCGAGGGCCTTGAGCGGATTGCTTGCCGCGGTCTTCGCGACCGTCTGGCTGACCGCCTGCGACGACCCCAAGCCGGCCGACAAAGGCTCCATCGCCGACCGGAAGGAGAGCGCCGCCCAGCCGGCCGATCCGGTGCCGGAACGACACCGGATCGCCCTGGTCATGAAGACCCTGACCAATCCTTTCTTCATCGAAATGGAACGCGGGGCCCGTGCGGCCGAGTCGGAGCTCGGGGTCGAACTGCTGGTCAAGACCGCGGCGCAGGAGACTTCCATCGAACAGCAGGTCGCCATCGTCGAGGAACTGATCCGGCAGAAGGTCGACGCGATCGTCATTGCGCCCGGCGACAGCGTCAAGCTGATCCCGGTGCTCAAGCGGGCGCAGGCAGCGGGCTTGGCGGTGGTCAACATAGACAACCGCCTGGACGCCGAGTTCGCGCAGAATGTCGGGATGGCCCCGGTACCCTTCATCAGCGTCGACAACGAGAACGGCGCCTATCTCGCCGGGATGGCCCTGGCCGAGGGCGTCGCCGAGCCGGCGAAAGCCGCGATCATCGAGGGCATCCGGAGCGCCGCCAACGCCGAGGCACGCAAGGCCGGGGCCCTGCGGGCCTTCGCGACGAACCCGGCGATCACCGTGGTCGCCCAGGAAAGCGCGGACTGGAAGATCGACGAGGCGTACGATGTCGCCAAGTCGATGTTCGAGCGCGAGCCCGGCATTTCGCTGCTGTTCTGCGCCAACGACATGATGGCGCTCGGCGCCGCGAGATATGTCCAGGAGGCGGGGCGGCGGGATGTCAGGATCGCCGGATACGATGCCCTGAACGACGCCGTCGAGGCGGTCAAGGGCGGCACCCTGGTCGCGACCGTAGACCAGCAGGCCGGCCGCCAGGGCTATCTGGGCGTCGTCTACGCCAACCGGATGATTTCCCGCGAGGCGGTGCCGCTGGAGACGATGGTCGAGGTGCGCGTCGTCACGGCACGTCCAGAGAGGCCGTGACGCCGCGATGTGGCTGTCCCGCGTGAGGTTGAACATCACGCTGAGGTTCATCGCCTACCTGATGTTCCTCAGCTTCCTGCCGATCCTTGCGATCGGGCTGACCGCGATCGAGGTCTCCCGCTCGATCCTGGCGACCGAGGCGAACCGCCATGCGGCCGAACAGGTCCGCGCCCAGCGCGACCACCTGCACGTCCAGATGGACCAGGTCGAGAGCCTGATCGCGAACATCTCGGGCGTGGACGCGATCGCCGACGCGCTCAAGCAGGACGGCACCGCGCGCGACAGCTTCACGAACCTCGCGACCCAGGCCCGCATCGGCTACATCCTGAACAGCTACCTGAACATCAAGGGGCTGGTCTCGATCGACATATTCACCACCGACGGCACCCACTACCATGTGGGCGACACGCTCGACGTCGGGCACATCCGGAAGGACGTCCGGGAGCGCATCTACGACGAGGCGCTGGCCAGCTCCAGCACGGTCCACTGGGCAGGGATCGAGGACAACGTCAACGCCAGTTCGAGTCACCGCAAGGTCATCACCGCGGCCAAGGTGATGCGAAGCTTCGACCGGGCCACCCTGCGCGACCGGCCCGTGGCGCTCCTTGTGGTCAACTACAGCGTGGACCTGCTCTACCGGCATTTCCGCGACAGCGAGACGGAAGCCTCGTCGCACATGCTGCTGGCCGACGCCGCCCGGCGGATCATCTACCATCCCGACCGCAGCCTGATCGGCGAACGGCTGAACGCGTCCTTTGCGGAAGGATTCTCGGGAGAGGCCGGCAGCTTCACCCACCCGATCGCCGGCCGGCCGGTGGTCGTGACGTATCTGCGTTCCGAGCGCACCGGCTGGCTGATCGCCCAGGTCGTCGAACTGGAGTCGCTCAACCGGCATGTCGGCACGATCGGCCGGGTCACCGCGGGCGTGATGGTCGTGTGCCTGGCCGTGGCCCTGCTGGCGGCGATGTCCTATTCGCGCAGCGTCGTGGCGCCGATCCGACGGATAACGTCGCGGTTCCAGTCTCTCCAGGACGGCTCAGGCCCGGACGTCTCCGGCCAGGGAGGTTCCAGTCCCGGCGAGCGGCTGCCCGTCCTCGGCAGCGGCGAGGTGGCCGACCTGACGCGCTGGTTCAACGCCTTCATGGACGGGCACGAGGCGCGCCGGCAGTCGGAGGCGGCCCTGCGGGAGAGCGAGAAACGGTTCCGCGCCCTCCACGAGGCGTCCTTCACCGGCATCGCGATCCATCAGCGGGGTGTCATCCTGGAGGCGAACCAGGCGCTGTGCGCCTCCACCGGGTTCTCCTACGACGACCTGATCGGCCGCAGCGTCCTGAACCTGATCGAGCCGGCCGACCGGGCACGCGTCTCGGTGCCGGTCCTGACCGGCTCCGCCGAGCCCTGCGATGCCTCCGGGCTTCGGCGGGACGGGACGTGCTACCCGGTGGAGCTGCGCTCGCGCCCGATCCCGTTCCGCGGCGTCGACGCCTGCGTCACCGAGCTGCGCGACATCACCGAGCGCAAGCGCAACGAGGCCGACCTGCGCAAGGCCAAGGAGGAGGCCGAGATCGCCAACCGCGCCAAGTCGGAGTTCCTGGCGACCATGAGCCACGAGATCCGGACGCCCATGAACGGCGTGATCGGCATGACCGGCCTGCTGCTCGACACCAAGCTGGAGGAGGAACAGCGCCGCTATGCCGAGATCATCCAGGAATCCGGGGAAGCGCTGCTGACGATCATCAACGACATACTCGATTTCTCCAAGATGGAGGCAAACCGCTTCACGCTCGACGAAATCGATTTCGAGCTTCTCCAACTGGTCGAGAGCGTCCTGGCGATCCTGGCGCCCCGCGCCAGCGGCAAGCGGATCGAACTGGCCTACCTGGTCCCGGCTGACCTCCAGGGGGTGTTCCGCAGCGACCCCGGACGCATCCGCCAGATCCTGCTCAACCTGGCCGGCAATGCCGTCAAGTTCACGGAAACCGGCTGGGTCTCGCTGGTCGCCGGCAAGGTCGGCGAGGCGAACGGGCAGGTGATCGTCCGCTTCGAGGTTACCGATACCGGCATCGGCATCCCGGCGGAGGCCCTGCCCCGTCTCTTCACCATGTTCACCCAGGTGGACTCCTCCGCGACCCGGCGGTTCGGGGGGACCGGCCTGGGCCTCGCCATCTCGAAGCGGTTGATCGACCTGCTGGGCGGAACGATCAGCGTGCGCAGCGAGCACCGGAAGGGCAGCGTCTTCACCATCGAGATCCCGCTCACCCCTGTCGCCGACGGCGTCGGCCGCGTCTCGGGAAGGGCCGGCATGGAGATGACCGGCAAGCGGACCCTGGTGGTGGACGATCTCCCGATCAACCGCGATCTGCTTCAGCGCCAGCTCGAGTCATGGGGCATGGTCGCCGACACGGCGTCCTCCGGTGCCGAGGCACTCGCCATGCTGGCCGGGGCGGGCCTGTCCGGCCGCCCCTACGACATGGCGATCATCGACCAGATGATGCCCGGGATGACCGGCGTCGACCTCGTCCGCGCCCTGAAGGCCGACCCGATCGCCGCCGGGGTGGTGGCGATCCTGGCGTCGAGCGACGGGTCGGAGGAGCTGCGCGTCAACGCCCAGGCCGCCGGAGCCGCGGCGACGGTTATGAAGCCGATCCGCTGTCATTACCTGTTCGACCAGCTGTCCCGGGCCGCCCATCCCGGGCCGGCGGTCCCCCCCGCCGTGACCGAATCGTCCCAGGCGGCCGGCCCGGCGGCGGCTTCCGGTGCGTCGAAGCGACTCCTGACCATACTGCTGGCGGAGGACAACCAGATAAACCAGCAGGTCGCGGCGCGGCGGCTCCGCAAGATGGGCCACGCGGTCGATATCGCGAACAATGGCGCCGAGGCAGTGGATGCGGTGCGGTCGAAGGCTTACGACATCGTCCTGATGGACGTGCAGATGCCCGAGATGGACGGCTTCGAGGCGACCGCCGCTATTCGCGCCCTGCCCGGCGAAAAGCGGCGGATTCCGATCATCGCCATGACGGCGAATGCGCTTCCGTCCGACTGCGAGCGCTGTCTGGCCGCCGGTATGGACGACTATATCGCAAAGCCGGTCCACCAGCAGATCCTGGTGGACATGATCGAGAAATGGGGATCGATCGGCTTCGCCACATCCCATCCCGCCGACCGGTCCGCGCCGGGGGCCGACAGCGCCGACGCGCCCCCGGATCTGCTGGACGCGAAGCTGCTGGACGAGGAAGGCATCCGGGAATTGCTGGCGGTGATCGGGCTGGAGGAGTACCGCGGGCTCGCAGGACAGTTCTTCAGCAGTCATGCCGCGACCCTCAAGGGGCTGCGCGAAGCGGCGGAGAGCGGCGACCACGAGGCCTTCGACCGTCATGCCCACCAGCTCAAAGGGGCCTCGTCCAACCTGGGCCTCGCCCGACTCGCAGCCGTCGCATCGGACCTGAGGCAGGAGGCCGAAGGTGCCGGTGAGGGCGCCGACGGGGATGAGAAAGTCCGGGTGATGCTTCGGGACGTGGAGGAGCTGTTCGAGACCTCCCGGCAGCGGCTTGAGGCATTCCTCGAGTCGCTGCCGTCGGAATCCGCGCCCGCCCTGTCCTGATCCATCCGGAGCCGAAAAATCCTCCTTGTGCCCGGGCGGGCCGCGTCGCTTAGATTGCCGGGATAGAACCCGGTATCGGATGCTCCATGCCCAAGACCACCGTCACCCTCCCCTTGCCCGCGCAGCACCTCGGAACGGCAAGACAGATCACCGTGCATCGCTACGGCACGCCCGGCGCGCGCCCCAAGGCCTATATCCAGGCGGGGCTGCATGCGGACGAAATCCCCGGCATGCTGGTCGCGCACCACCTGATCGCGCGCCTCGACGAGGCGGGCCGGGACGGCACCATTCGCGGGGAGATCATCGTCGTGCCGGTGGCGAACCCGATCGGGCTGGACCAGTACCTGGCCGGCCGCCTCCACGGCCGCAGCTCCCTGGAACAGGGACAGAATTTCAACCGCGGCTTCGCCGATTTGGTCGAGACGGTCGCACCGCTGCTCGAGGACAGGCTCGGTGCCGACGCGGCGGAAAACGTCGCCGCCATCCGGGCGGCGCTGCTCGACGCCCTGGGGGAAGTCCGCTCGGTGAACGACGTCCAGGAACTGCGCCGGATGCTGCTGACCATGGCGGTCGACGCCGATATCGTCCTGGACCTGCACTGCGACCTCGACTCGCTGATGCATATGTACGTCTCCGACGATCTCTGGCCGGAGGCCGCCGACCTCGCTGCCCAGTTGGGCTGCCGGGCGGTGATGCTGGCCGGCGACAGCGGCGGCGATCCGTTCGACGAAGCCTGCTCCATGCCCTGGTGGAAGCTGAGGCTCCGCTTCGGCGACCGGTTCCCGGTGCCGTCCGCCTGCCTCTCCGCGACGGTGGAGCTGCGCGGGAAGTCCGATGTCGAGGATGGGACCGCCGCTTCCGATGCGGACAACATCCTCCGTTTCCTTCAGCGCCGCGGTCTGGCCGCCGGGCCTCCCGGCCCGGTCCCGCCGGCACGCTGCGCGGCGACGCCGTTGTCGGGCGTCGACCGGCTGATCGCCCCTCTCCCCGGAGTCGTCGCCTTCCGGCGGGAGATCGGCGATTTCGTCAAGGCCGGCGAGGTGATCGGGGAAATCGTCGATCCGACGGCGGAGGACCCGCGGGCGGCACGGACTCCCCTGGTCAGCCGGACCTCCGGCCTGTTGTGGTCCCGGACGCAGATGAAGATGGCGGCGGCCGGCGAAACGGTAGCCGCCGTGGCCGGGACGATGCCTTTGAGCGACCGTACCTGGTCTCTCCTGGTCGATTGATGCCCGTAACGTCGGCCTTGATACCGGGCGGCGGAAACCTGATCTCTAAGTATTGAACCGCCGGATCGGACCTATTCCATGCTGAAGCATACCTCCGCCAAGGATCTCCCCGCCCACCTGCGTCTTTCGGAGGATCAGACCACCGAGTTGGCGGACATGTTCCGCCTGATGAGCGACCCGAGCCGGCTGCGGATCATCCTTGCCTGTCTGGAAACTCCCGCATCGGTCGGCGACATGGCGAGCCAGCTCGGGCTTTCGGCGTCGCTGGTAAGCCACCACCTGCGTCTCCTGCGGGCCGGGCGCCTGATCCAGGCCGAGCGGCGCGGCAACCGCGTCTTCTACCTGATCACCGACGAGCATATCCGCCGGGTGTTGTCCGACATGGTCGACCACGTCGCCGAAAGCGAGCCGGATCTCGAGACCTGAACGCTGCGGCATGGGGACCCGAGCGGGCCTGCAACCGCTTAACAAAATCTACATATCGTTTGACCCCCGAACGATCTTCATCGATAGTGCTTTGGTCATAGCCGGACAGCGGATCGGATGACCGCTGCCGACAACCTGCCAAGTCTTCTTCTGGCTGCCCCGCCCCGACCCGGGGGTTCGCGGGATGTGAGGAACCGATGGAGAGTTACCGATTCCAACCCGGAGAAACTCCGGTACTGATCAGCCTGCCCCATGTGGGCACCGACCTTCCCCGGGAAATCGCCGTCGGGATGACCGATCTGGCGCATCAGGTGCCGGATACGGACTGGCATCTGGATCGTCTTTACAATTTCGCCCCGGCTCTCGGCGCAGGCTTTCTCGCGGCGACCCAGTCGCGCTACGTGATCGACCTCAACCGCGATCCGTCGCGGAACGGACTTTCCGTCGGTCGCGGCTTCACCGAGCTATGCCCCACCGGAACGGCCGACGACCTTCCCCTCTACCTGGATGGTTGCCAGCCCGACGCGGTGGAAGTCAGGCGCCGGATCACGACCTACTGGCACCCCTACCATCGCCAGCTCCAGGCTGAACTGGCCGCCTTGAAGGATCGCTTCGGCGTCGCGGTCCTGTTGGACGCGCACTCAGCCAGAACCGCCGGCGATACCCAGCCTCACGGTCCGAGCGACTTCAACCTGGTCACGGCCGACGACACCAGCGCCAGCCCCCATCTCTCCAGGCGCCTGTTCAACGTGCTGGCCTGTACGGACAATTTCACGTCCCTGTTCGACCCGCGCTCGGCAGGCGGCTACATCGCCCGTCACTACGGCCGGCCGGAAGACAACATCCATGTCGTCCAGCTCGAGATAAACCAGGGCACCTATATGGATGAAACCTCGCCTTTCCGGTACCGCAGCGACCTTGCCGCGTCGGTTCGGCCAGTACTGGAGCGTTTCGTATCGGCGTTGGTGGAGTGGTCGTGGGATCATGCTGAAGGCCGGCGACAGCGCGTGGCATATTATTAGGGGAGTGCGGCCGGGGCATCGACCCCGAGCGTCGGGCCCAAGGACCGACCGCACGGCATCACCCCCCGCCTCGGCCGGCCCCACCCGCCCGTTACGGCGAGGAAGCATCACCCGGCCATAATCCTTCCCGGTCGGCGCGCCGGTACAATTCCTCCACGATGGTTCTCAGCGCCGGGTCGGCCGCCATCGGCAAGCCGGTTCGCTGGTAGGTCCGTTCCCGCGCGATGCCGTTCTCCCGCCATGCCCGTCCGCCCGAATTGTAGTTCTGCGCGAAGCCCTGGAGCCGATCGATCGCCTTGGCGAACCGCGCTTCGGGCGTTTCGCCGGCCTCGAACTCCCGCCACCAGGCGTGCAGGCCGGCCCCCAGGTCCGGCGGCAGTTCGGCGAACAGGCGCTCCGCCGCGGCGATTTCCCGCTCGGCCTGCCCGACGCAGCCGGCCTCGTCGTAAGCGTAGGTGTCCCCGGCATGGATCTCTACCAGGTCATGGACCAGGACCAGCGTGAGGACGCGTCCCAGGTCGACCTCGAATCCGAGTTCCTTGTGAAGCAACAGGGCGAACAGCCCCATATGCCAAGTATGCTCCGCATCCGTCTCGCGGCGCGAGCCGTCGGCTATGTAGCCACGCCGCTCGATCGTCTTGAAACGGTCGATCAGCAGAAGGAAATCGAGAATCTGCGCGAGGCGCGGTTCAGCGGTCATGGTTCTCCCCTCTCCCCGGGCTGGGGAGAGGGGAGACTACCATCAGCTGCCGGGGTTCACCCGACGATGTTGTAGCCGCCGTCGATGAAGGCGACCGACCCGGTCAGCGACTTGGCGGCGTCGCTCGCCAGGAACGCCGCGTAGGCGCCGACATCCTCGATGGTGACCAGATGGTGAGTCGGGGCGCGTTCCGTGACCCGGGCCATCAGCTCGTCGAAGCGGTCGATGCCGGACGCCGCGCGGGTCGCCAGCGGGCCGGGCGACAGGGCATGGACGCGGATGCCCTTGGTCCCCAGCTCGGCCGCCATGTAGCGGGTCACGCTTTCCAGGGCGGCCTTGACCGGCCCCATCAGGTTGTAGTGCTCGACTACTTTCTCACCGCCGTAGAAGGATACCGTCTGCAGGCATCCGCCATCGGTCATCAGCGGCTCCGCCAGCTTGGCCATCCGCACGAAGGAGTGGCAGGAGACGTCCATGGCCAGCAGGAAACCCTCGCGCGAAGCATCGACGACGCGGGCGTGCAGGTCTTCCTTCGGGGCGAAGGCGATGGAATGGAGCACGAAGTCGAGCTTGCCCCATTTCTCCCCGATCGCGGAGAACACGGCCTCCAGTTCGCCTTCCTCCCGAACGTCGAGCGGCAGGAACAGCGAGGCTTCCAGCTCGTCGGCCAGCGGCTTGACGTGCCGCTCGGCCTTGGCGTTGAGATATGTCACCGCCAACTCGGCGCCGAGCGCCCGGAAGGCCTTGGCGCAGCCGTAAGCGATGCTGCTGTCATTGGCAATGCCGACCACCAAGCCGCGCTTGCCTTCCAAGGTAATGAGCGACATTCAGGCTCCTTATCGACCCGCAGGTTTGTTTGTGCGGCGCAGCATAAGGGAGCTTCGTTAACGCTTCAATGCATGGAACGATTACGGCTTGGTGACATCAGCATCCGCGAACTAGACTAAATGACGCACCCCTCGTTCCGCACAAATATCGGCATACTCCACTATGAAGAATGATCCGGCCCTGCTATCCGCCACTGAACTTCTGGTTCTCTATCGAAGCCGCCGGCTTTCCCCCGTGGAAGTCACCCAAGCCTGCCTCGACCGCATCGCCGCCATCGATGCCGAACTCAACGCCTTTACCCTGGTCGACGGCGATGCGGCGATGGAGTCGGCGCGCGCCAGCGAGGAGCGCTGGCTGAAAGGCAAGCCTTTGGGCCTGGTGGACGGCGTTCCGGCAACCATCAAGGACCTCCTCCTGACCAAGGGGTGGCCGACCCTGCGGGGCAGCAAGGCGATCATGCCCGACCAGCAGTGGGAGGAGGATGCGCCGGCGACAGCCAGGCTGCGCGAACAGGGTGCGATCCTGTTGGGAAAGACGACGACTCCGGAACTGGGACACAAAGGCGTGACCGACAGCCCGCTGACCGGAATCACCCGCAACCCTTGGAATCCGGCCATGACGCCCGGCGGGTCGAGCGGAGGCGCCGCGGTGGCGGCGGCCACCGGCATGGGAGCGCTGCATGTCGGTACCGACGGTGGCGGGTCGATCCGCATTCCCGCGTCGTTCACCGGCATCTTCGGACTGAAACCGAGCTTCGGCCGGGTTCCGGCATATCCGGCGAGTCCCTTCGGCACGGTCTCCCATGTCGGTCCGATGACCAGGACCGTTCCCGACGCGGCGCTGATGCTCCGGGTCCTGGCATGCCCCGACCCGCGCGACTGGTACGCCCTGCCCCCCGCCGACAAGGATTACCTGGCGGGGCTGGACGACGGCGTGGCCGGACTGAAGGTCGCCTTCGCGCCGACGCTGAACGGCGCGCCGGTGGACCCTGAAGTCGCCGCCCTTGTCCGGCGCGCTGCCGGGGAGTTCACGGACCTGGGCGCCGAGGTCGAGGAAGTGACGCTCGACATGCCGGACGTCACCGATGTTTTCTTCGCCCACTGGTCCACCGGCGCCGCCACCGTGATGGCCGGCTTCACCGAGGAGCAGAAGGCCCTGATGGACCCGCATCTCCGCGGGTTCGAAAGCGCGGGCGCATCGCTTTCCCTGCTGGACTATCAGCGGGCCGTCCTGGCGCGCGCCCGCCTCGGCATGCAGATGAGCCTCTTCCACCAGCGCTACGATATCCTGCTGACGCCGGCCATGCCGATCCCGGCCTTCGAAGCCGGCCAGAACGAGCCCAGCCGTCCGGACGAGACCGGCTGGATCGACTGGACCCCGTTCAGCTATCCGTTCAACCTCACCCAGCAGCCTGCCGCCTCGATCCCCTGCGGCCTGACCGCGGCGGGCCTGCCGGTCGGGCTGCAGATCGTCGGGCCGATGCACAGGGACGACCTCGTGCTGCGGGCGGCGCGGGCCTACGAGTTGCAACATCCCATCGCGCTCCCGCCCGAGCGGACCTGACCGCAATGGCGGCGGTCCGGCGTACCGGCCCCATTCAGCGCGGGATGCGGCGCAAGGGCGACCTGCCGACCAAATCCTGTGCCGCCTGCGGCCGGCCGTTCGCCTGGCGACGGAAATGGGCCGCCGTCTGGGAAGAGGTGAAATATTGTTCCGACGCATGCCGCCGGCGCCGCCCGCCGGCAATCCCCGACGATGTTACCCCGCCATAGCCGGGACATCGATGCGACTTGGTTTTGAACTCCGCGACCTGTTCAGCCGTTACTGGGTCATCAAAGGGGCAAATCCAAAGGGATCGACACTATGGGCATCATCGGTACAATCATCATCGGCCTGTTGGCCGGCATCGTCGCCAAGTTCCTGATGCCGGGCCGCGACCCCGGCGGCTTCATCATCACGATCCTGCTCGGCATCGCCGGAGCCTTCGTGGCGACCTATCTGGGCCAGGCCGTCGGCTGGTACCGGGCCGGCGAAGGGGCCGGATTCATCGGCGCCGTGGTCGGCGCGGTCATCATCCTGGCGATCTACCGCATGATCGCCGGCCGTTCCCGGGCGGTCTGACGCCCGGCAGGTTCGAAGAAGGACATGGGATCGCCCCGGCATCGGCCGCGGCGATCCTTTTCCGTCATGGCAGCCGAGCGTCAATGCAGAAGCATCTCGGGCATCGGCGCGAACACCGCCTGCGAGATGGCGTCCCGGACCGCGGTGGTCGTATAGGGCTTTCGGATGACCGGCCCCAGACCCTCCTCGTCGAGAAGGCGCAGGTCGCCGGCGTAGGCTGTCACGAAGATCACCGGGACGGCGAAACGGTCGCGCAGCATCCGCGCCACCGATATGCCGCTTCCGCCGCGCGCCAGGCGGATATCGAGCACCGCCAGCGTGGGGCTTTCCGCATTTGCAAGCGCCAGGGCCTCTGGCTCCGTCGCGGCCGTTCCGCAGACGACGTGCCCCATATCGCTGATCATCTCGCTGAGATCCACCGCGGCGAGGGCATTGTCCTCGACCACCAGCACCCGCGCGGTCATTGCGAGCCGCAGGAATTCCCGGACCGCGGTCAGCTTCTCCGTCGCCTGTGCGACGGTCAGGTCGACCAGTTTGGCGGCCTCCACGACGGGGAGGTCCTCCAGGGCGACCAGCAGGTAAAGCCGCCTCTCGATCTCCGGCCGGCGGGCCAGCGCCCGCTCGATCGGGTGCGGCGACTTGTCCGGCCTGCCCTCCCCGTCCTGGTCGAACAATGCATGCAGGAGAGCGTAGAGGCCGCCGGCGTATGCCAGCGGCACGCCGAAGCGGGTCGGCGCCATGACGGCGATTTCGACGCAGCGCGTCACCAAGTCGTCACCCCGCTCGACCGACCCGGTCAGGGCGCGCGCGTACCGTCGGAGGCTCGGCAGATGCTCGTTCAATTCCCGTGCATAGACACGCATTGGCCTTGCTTTCCTCGGTCCTTCCACCGGTGAGCGGAAGACACATTAGGCACCGGAGCAAGCCCTGTCATCAAGTTAAGTTTGATTAACGTTCGGAGACACCCTTCTCATTGAGCTTGCGCGTCCGCCAGAGCCAGGGCGCCTCGACCCGTCCGGCCCACATGCCCGCGCGGCGCGACTGCGCCCGGGCTTCGAGCCCGTGATAGTCATGGCTGAGATGGCTGTAGGCGAAGGCCCAGCCCCGCACGAGCATCGCCGCCGCCAGATCCTTCCCCAGGACCCTGCAAACGCCGACACGCTGCTGCGAACGGTCCAGTTCGCTGACCCTGCAGGTCACCGGCCCCAGGTCCAGCATGGATTGCAGCTGGTCGCGGGACGCGGCGAAGCAGTCGTACTCGACCCCGCGCAGGGATCGGCAGATCTGCCCGGCATCCGGAGCATCGATCCCGCGCAGGCGCACCATGGTGCCGTTCAGCGTGAGCACGTCCCCTTCCATCGCGCTGCCGCTCCCAGACATCTCGGACAGCGACGCCGCCACGACGGAAGAACCCCAAGTTGCGGTAAGTAGGGCCAGCAGCAGAACGAGTGGTGACACAGACATGCGGAGCATGGCCGACACTAGCCAATAATTGGTTAACGTTGCTTTAATAGTGATTTCATGATCCATCCGAATATTTTCTTCGCAGGTGCGGCAAAATTTTGCGGCGCATGAAATCATCTTTAGGGTAAGCTATCATAATCTGTCCGGGAACGAACCGTGGCAGAGTTCATCCCTGGCCAAGCCGGCCCGGACAGCCGTTCCTTCAAGCATCCAGGATACTTCGACAGAATGCTTTCACGAAGCCGCGGACGGAACCCCTGACCATGGATCCGGCGGGTCAATACATGGACGTGCTCTGGCTCAGCGTCGCCGCCATCCTCGTCTTCCTGATGCAGGCCGGGTTCGCGTGCCTCGAAGGGGGCCTCGTCCGTGCCAAGAACAGCATCAACGTCGTCATCAAGAACCTGGTCGATTTCCTGATCGCCGCCTTCAGTTTCTGGCTGATCGGCTTCGCCCTGATGTTCGGGGCAAGCTGGGCCGGCCTGATCGGCACCAGCGGCTTCCTGTTCGACGGCGGCGAGACGCCCTGGTCGGGAGCATTCTTCTTCTTCCAGATGATGTTCTGCGGCACGGCCACCACGATCGTCTCGGGAGCGGTGGCGGAACGCATGCGGTTCGCGGGCTACTTCCTGTGCGCCGCCATCCTCTCGACCCTGATCTACCCGGTGGTCGGCCACTGGAGCTGGGCAGGCCTGGAGACGGGCCAGGCCTTCGGCTGGCTCGCGTCCCTGGGTTTCATAGATTTCGCCGGATCGACCGTCGTTCACAGCGTCGGCGGCTGGATCGCGCTGGCGGCCATCCTGGTGATCGGCCCGCGGTCCGGCCGCTTCGGTCCCGAGCCCGGCTCCGGGAACAAGGAGATCGAAGGACACAACCTGCCGGTCGCGGTGCTCGGCGTCTTCCTGCTGTGGGTCGGCTGGTTCGGGTTCAATGCAGGCAGCACGCTCAGGCTGAGCCCGGAGATCCCCCGCATCCTGATCAACACCGTCCTGGCGCCCGTGGCGGGCGGCCTCGCGGCCCTGCTGATCACCTGGAGCGTCCACCGCAAGCCGAAGGTGGAGATCATCATGAACGGCGTGCTGGGCGGCCTGGTGGGCATCACGGCTCCCTGCCACGTGGTCGGCCCCGCGGGGGCCCTGGCGATCGGCGCGGTTTCCGGGATCATCCTGTTCGTCGGCATGCGTGTGCTGGAGGAGGTCCGCGTCGACGACGCCGTGTCGGCGGTCCCCGTCCACCTGATGTGCGGGATCTGGGGAACGCTGGCGGTGGCCCTGATCGGCCGGCCGGAGCTGTGGAACAACGGCCATACCCGCTGGGAACAGTTCCTCATCCAGCTCGGCGGCATCGGCGCGATCGGCGCCTTCTCGTTCGGCGGCGGCCTCGCCCTCCTGTCGCTGGTCAACCGCCTGTATCCGCTGCGGGTCTCGCGGGAGGACGAGCGGATCGGCCTGAACGTCGCCGAGCACGGGGCGAACACCGCCTTGCTGCGGCTGCTGGTGGAGATGGACCGGCAGAGGCGCGACGGCGACTTCTCCCGCCCGGTCCAGGTGGACGCGGAAACCGAGGCCGGGCAGATCGCCACGCTCTACAACCGGGTGCTCGAGCGGGTGCGGGTGGAGACCAGGCGGCGGGAGAAGGCGGTGCAGGACATGCGCGTCGCCAAGGAGGCGGCGGAGCAGGCCAACAAGGCGAAGTCGCACTTCCTGGCCAGCATGAGCCACGAGTTGCGCACGCCGCTGAACGCAGTCATCGGCTTTTCCGAAATGATCAACCAGGAAGTCTTCGGCCCATTGGGCAACGAGCGGTACCGCGAGTACATCACCGACATCCACGCGAGCGGGACCCATCTGCTGAACCTGATCAACGACCTGCTCGACCTCTCGAAGATCGAGGCGCGGAAGTACGAGCTGAACGAGCAGGATATCGACCTGGCCGTGATCGCCCTGGCGGCTGGCCGCTTCATCCAGAAGCCGGTGCACGACAAGCGGCTGAAGTTCAACACCCACATCCCGCCGAACCTGCCCATCCTGCGCGGCGACGAGCGGGTGCTGCGCCAGGTGCTGCTCAACCTGCTTTCCAATGCCGTCAAGTTCACGCCGCGCGGCGGCTCCGTCGACCTGAAGCTCGAGTGCGAGCCCGACGGCCGCGTGGCGATCACCGTCAGCGACACCGGGATCGGCATCGCCCGGAAGGACCTTGCCCGCGTCATGGAGCCGTTCGGACAGGTCAACGGCAAGTTGCAACAGGAAACGTCGGGAACCGGCCTGGGACTGCCGCTGACCCGGTCCCTGGTCCGCCTGCACGGCGGCACCATGGTGCTGCGCAGCGCGGAGCAAGCGGGCACCCATGTCACCGTCCGGCTGCCGCTGTGGCGGATCGTCCGACGGGGCCGCCACGTCGCCTGACCCCTGCCTGCCCCGGCCGGCAGAGTATCCCGGTATTGCCAAAGCCGCGGCGGAGCGCTAGCCCTGCTGCCTGCACCGGGCGTCCCGTACCGGTGCCCGACAGGTGACGCGCAATGGCACAAGTCTCCCTGGCTCCGACCGGCCGCCCGGTTTGGGTGCGGCTGACCCCGGCGGTCTTCGTCCTTCTGTGGAGCACGGGCTTCATCGGCGCCAAGTTTGGACTGCCCTATGCGGAGCCACTGACCTTCCTGCTGATCCGTCTCTCGCTGGTGGCGGCCGTGCTGGCCGTAGTGGCGCTGGCGACCCGCGCGCCCTGGCCGCGCCGCTGGAGCGAGGCGCTCCACATCGTCGTGGCCGGCCTGCTGGTCCACGGCGTCTATCTCGGCGGAGTCTTCACCGGCATCGCCAACGGCCTGCCGGCCGGCGTTGCGGCGCTGATCGTCGGGCTCCAGCCCCTGCTCACGGCGTCGGCGTCGGGCCGGATACTGGGCGAAACGGTCAGCGCCCGGCAGTGGCTCGGCCTCGCGCTCGGACTGTGCGGCGTCCTGCTGGTCGTCTGGGAGAATCTGTCACTGCAGGCCGACTACTTGTCCGGCGTGGCGCTGTGCGCCGCCGCCCTGGTCGGCATCACCATCGGAACGCTGTACCAGAAGCGCTTCTGCGGCGGGATGGACTTGCGGAGCGGGACCGCCCTCCAGTACGCCGCGACCAGCGTCGCCCTCCTGGCCTTGGCGTTGCGGTTTGAGACGATGGAGGTCCGGTGGACCGGCGAGTTCCTGTTCGCTCTCGCCTGGCTCGGGCTGGTGCTCTCGGTCGGGGCGGTTTTCCTGCTCTACATCCTGATCCGCCGTGGCGCCGCGGCACAGGTCGCCAGCCTGTTCTATCTCGTGCCCCCGGCCACGGCGGTCATAGCCTACCTGATGTTCGACGAGCGCCTGGGTCTGCTGGCGCTGTCCGGCATGGCAGTCACCGCCGCCGGCGTCGGCCTCGTCAACCGGCGACGCTGACCGGAAAGGGTTTCTCAGGCGGCTCGGCCGAAGGGATGCTGGTCGGTCGGCAGGTTAGCCAGGTGCAGCAGGATGTCGTCCGGATCCCCGATCTCCGGCGCCGGGCTGTGGATGGCGGCCACCTCCAGGCGCGAGCGCAGTCCGAGGTCGGCGAGTGCCGCATAGATCGACTGGACGGTCATCGCGTTGGTGATCCGGCTGTCGATGTCCGTCCCGATCAGCAGCAGCGTGAATCCCCCGGCGGCCAGCGACGCGAACATGCCGCCCCTGCCGAAAGCCCGCTGCATGGCTATCGTCCCCTGCTCCGCGTCGACGTCGGTCAGGACGATCTTGAACAGGGACAGGTGCAGGCTGGTGCTGCGCAGCAGTTCGAGGGAATGGGCCAGCTCGGCGGTGTCGGCCGTCTCCGCCGCCCGCTCGGCCGCTTGGTCGGACCCGCGCGTGAAAGAGTACTGATATACCGCAGGCTTCTGAACTCCAGTCGCATCGCTATCAGGCAGGGACATGACAGTCCATCCGTTCGGTATACGTTAGCTGACACGATATAGAGGTATACACGTCGTGGTCATGTGGCAAAGCTGTGATATGGCCGCCGCGCGTGCCTACCCCTCCGGACCCGCTTCGGGCGCACCGCTAAAGCGCCATCGGCAGGTCGACCCTGATCAACAATCCTCCGGCGTCCCGGTTCCTCGCCGTGACCCGACCGCCGATCGCCTCGATGTTCCGCCGGACGATCCACAGGCCGATGCCGAAATGGAGCGAGTCGCCGGTCCCCGCCGGCTGGACCGGCTGGTCGAAGGGAACCACCGTCCGCCCGCCATCGGTGCCCGTCGCGTCCAGTGTCCGGTGTTCCGCCGCGTCGGTCGCGTCGCGCTGCGAAAAATACCGTTCGAAGATGCGCTCGATGTTGGACGGATCGACCCCGGGACCTTCGTCCTCGACCGTCAGCACCGCCATGGTGCCGGACCGTGCCAGGCGTACCTGGATGCTGCCGTCGATTGGGGAGAAGCTGATCGCGTTCTCCACGATGTTCTCGACGACGGTTTCCAGAAGGTCCTCGCCGGCCCGCACGACGACGTGCGGCGTGATCAGAAGCCTGAGGTGCAGGTGCCGTTCCGCCAGCAGGCCGGCATAGCCGCTCAGCATGTCCTCCAGTAACTCCGACAGGTCCACCTTGCGGCGCGGCGGCTCCAGCAGGTCGGCCGCGGCCTCGTCCATGCGCCGGGCGAAGGACACCAGGCCGTCCAGCCGGTCGAGCGAGCGGTCTATCATGTCGATGGCCCGCGGCCCCCGCCCGTCGCTGCCGGGAATGATCCGCTTCAGGGGCTCCAGCGATTGGCGGATCACCGCGATCGGCGTCTTGAACGCGTGGGCGTTGTCCTCGGCGGCGCGGCGCAGGTTGTCGGCCGAGCTGCGCAGGGTGTCGACCAGCCGGTCGAAATCCTCGGCGACGCTGCGCAGTTCCGGCACGGTGTTCTGCTCGGCGAAGGAGGACCGGCCGTTGCCGTCATGGTTCCCGATCTGGCGGGCCAGCAGGCCGAAGCGCCGCAGGTTGCTCCAGACCCCCAGGAACAGCAGCAGCACCAGCGCCGCCATGGCGAGATAGATCAGGGCCGCGGCCTGAACCTCCGGCGTCTGCCAGTAGGGCTGGCCGATCGAGGAGCCGAGATATGTCGGTGTCGAATGGGACGTCACGACGGCCCAGCAGCCGAAAGGACTGTTGATCGGCGTGATGGAAGTCAGGACCTCCAGCGCGCCCGACGCGGTCTGTAGCCGGATCGCCAGGGGCTGGTTGCCGCTGCAGGTATCCGCCAGACGGGCCAGGATGCCCTGTTCCAGCAGGCGCTGGCGCTCGATGTCGAGGTTCACGTTGGGGGCCTGCGGCGCCGCGCCGACATAGTAGAAGCCCTGGGCACCCGGAACCCCCTTCGGCCGAAGCAGCAGCTTCAGCCGGGTGTTCTCGTCGGCGAACCGGGCGAGTTCCTCTCCCAGCCGCGTCAGCAGGGTGGCATCCGCCTTCGCGAGCAACGGCTCGAGCGCGCGGGCGATCAGCTGGCCCTGTTGCTGGGCACTCTGGAGAAGCAGGGTCTGTTTGTCCTCGTCGGCCGCCCGGAACTGCTGGTAGATCAGGATGGGCACGGCGATGAAGACGACCGAAACAAGCACCAGCCGGCTGGCCAGCGAGCGCAGAAGCCAACGGCCGCCGGTCTTTGCCCGCGGCTGGGCCATCAGGACTCCGCTCCCGTCTCCGCCGGCCAGGGCCCCGTCAACTCAAGCCTCCCGCGTGCCCCCGCAGATCGTCGTCGCCGTCCGCATCGCCGCCGACCGGATCGTCGCTCCAGCGGTAGCCGAACCCGGGATAGTTGTCGATCAGGTCGAAATCGCCGTCGACCATCCTGAACTTCTGGCGGATGCGCTTGATGAAGGCGCGGACATTGGCCCGGTATCCGGCCGGACCGTAGCCGGCGACGAAACCCTTGCCGTGCACCAGGTCGTAGATCTCGCGATAGGAGATATCCTCGCCCGGCCGGGTCGCCATCAGCCGCACGATGTTGAACTCGGTCAGGGTCAGGTCGACCCGGGTGCCCTTCCAGAAGGCCCGGCTGCCGTCGAGCCGCAGCTCAAGCTCGCCGCGGTTGAACAGGTTGGGATTGCCGCCGCCCGCAGGCGCCGCACCGGGCTGAGCGCCCGGCATCACGGCGGAATCGCCCTCGTCCGGGCCGGTCTTGCGCCCGCCCAGGATGAGCTGCATGCGCTTCAGCAGGATCGGCAGCGACCGGGATTTCTCGACGAAATCGACCGCGCCGCCGGCCAGCGCCGCCTCCTCGTAGATCTGGTCCGACAGCACGGTCAGGAAGATCACCGGCACCTCGATGCCGCTAGCCCGGAGCTGGCGCAGCACGTCGATGCCGTCCATCTTGGGCATGCGCCAGTCGAGCAGGACCACGTCGGCGTTTCCGCCGCGCAGGAAATAGTCGAGCGCCGGAGCGCCGCGGTCGAAGGGGATCACCTCGTATCCCTCGTCGGCCAGGTTCATGCCCAACGACTCCCGGAACAGGTCGTCGTCGTCGACCAGGGCGACCTTGGACGGCACGACGCCGGCAGCCGGGTTAGTTGATGCGGTTGCCATGGGCCGTCTGACGGCCTGAAGCCTGGGCGAGGAGTTGTGCGAAGCACCGTTCATGGACATTGGGGGCATCGTCGCTACTCGTCAGTTCATAGGAAAGGGCACGGAAGTTCTGCGTTGTCATCTCCATGAAGAAGAAGACGCGCAAGACGCAGGAGGGAGTGGCGTATTGCCAGTACTTCGCGGGCGGGACGTCCTCGGTCCAGGACGGTTCGCCGAGAAGCCGGACGGTGGCCTGTTCGTCCAGGCCGACCAGGGCCTTGGGTCCGGGATGGTCGGAGGGCGGGGCGGCCGGCGCCAGGGCCGGGGCGGCGGGAGTAGCCGGGGACGGCAGCGCTTCGGCGGGCGCCGGCAACGGCTCCGGCAAGGGTGCCGCGGGCGGCACCATGACCACGGAGCCACCGTTCGCCTCGGACTCTTCCGAGGCGCCGCGGCGCTCGGCGGAGGCGCCTGAATCGGGAGCGAAGGCGGTGCCCCGGCTCAACGCGGCTGCGTCGGGCACCGGCTTGCGGCTGGCGGGAACGCCGGCGGTCGCGGCAGCCGAAACCGGCGGCTTCGGCTTGGACCTGGGTACGGGAGCCTGGGAAACCTCGGCGCTGGCGGGGGGCGGTTCCGCACGGGTGATCAGGAGCGGCACGGTCTTCCCCTGCTCAACGCAACCAGCCAGCATAATAGCCGACATCGAGACAATAGCCGCTAAAATACGCAATGAATGCCCCCGAGCGGAGACTCCCCCGCTTGTCCAGTCCAAGGCATGCAGCACACCGGCACGACAAATGCTTTTGCCGAAGTACAGGTTGTGCGTATCTGCATTTTGTCGCCCAAAGTTATACAGCGTTACGTTCGGCGTTGGCTTCACCATCCACGCTGTATACATCGTATGACTAATGAAGGGCAAACTGGTGAATAGAAGCTTAAGATTTCTCCCAATTCGGCACCCCTACCACCATTGCGCTGGGGAAAACGACAGGCAAGGCGGCACAGCACCGTCAATCAGGCGGCGGGGCCGACTTCCGTCGATCCCGCCGCCTCCCAGTCGGATGGGCAAAAGCACATTCTAGTCCGTCGGCCATGCCGCGGAGGCTTTGCCATCGGGATATCCGACCGCGTTCCCGGCCGGCGACACCGCGCGCCGGGTTGGTCAAGCCGTGGCGTTCCTGAGGCGGGAGTGAACACCGCGCCGCAACAAGCCGCCGCCTGACATTCCTATACTGTCGATAGTGACAGGGCGGGTCAAGGCTTGGGGATCGCCAAAGGTTTACGCATTCGGCGCAGAACTACCCACTTCGAACCGGGGTTCCGCGCCGGGGTGTCGTCTGGCCCATCCGGCACCCCTTTGGAACTGAAATCCGTTGCCCGCTGTTCCTTGGGAGATCTTTTGTCTGAATGCGTTAATGAGCGCAACGAAGAACAGCGTCATGAGGAGGTCCTGAATATGGCTACGCGCGACACGAATGGGTCCCTGGGCGGTTCCCCGGGCAGTTCCACCGGGTCGGGATTGGGCGCCTCCCGCAGCGGCACCTCTACGACCGGCACCGGCTCCCCCGCCGGATCGGCCCGCGATACGGCATCCAACACCATCGAGCAGGCCAAGCAGCAGGCCGGAGAGGAAGGCAACCGTCTCGCCGGCGCCGCCCGCACCCGTGCCCGCTCGGCTTTCGAACATCAGCAGCATCGCGTCGCCGACAGCATCGGCAGCGTGGCGCAGGCGCTTCACCAGGCCGCGGACCAGCTCAGCGAGCGGAACGAGGACATGGTCGCGCGCTACACCGACACGGCGGCCCAGCGAATCGAGCAGTTCGCCGACAGCCTGCGCGACCGCGACCTGGACGACCTGATCGGCCAGGCCGAGCAGTTCGCGCGCCGTCAGCCGGAACTGTTCCTCGGCGGCGCCGTCGTGGTCGGCTTCGCCATCGCGCGTTTCCTGCGCACGTCCGGCAACCGCTCCGCGCAGTACCGCGGCGGCACGAGCCAGGGCGGTTATGGCGGCAGCTATGGCCGGCAGACCGGCGGATACGGTGGCAGCACCGGCGAATTCGCCCGGCGCGAAACCGGCAGCCGCGGTTATTCGTCGGGAGCCGGCACCTCGCCGTCTGGCATCGGCGGCACCTCCGCCGGCACCGCCTCGGGAACGATGCCCGGGTCCACGGGCGCGGCCACGACCGGCTCCCCCGCCGGGACGGCCGGAGTTTCGGGCATGGGAGCGGGCGGCTCCGGTCTTGGTGCTGGAGCCGGCAACGCCGGCGGTGCCGGTGCCATGCAGCGTAATACCGGCGTCGTCGGGACGTCGGCACACGAAGAGCGCTCGACCAGCGGCCTGGGCACGGCGGTTCCTTCTTCCGGGAGCACCGCTTCGACGGTGAAACCCGACACCGAAACCAAGGGGACGACCCCGCCGCGGGGGACCACTCCATGACCGGCAGGCCGGACGACAGTTTCCGCGGATATGACGATCCGCAGCCGACTGGTGCCGACCGGCCGCTGACCGGATTGCTGACCGAACTCGCCAACGAGACCACCACCCTGGTCCGGAAGGAGGTCGAACTCGCCAAGGTCGAGATGTCCGAGAAGGTCAACCAGGCGACGACCGGAGCGGTCTCGCTGGCCGCCGGCGGCATGGTCGCCTTCGCGGGCGTGATCTTCCTGCTGCTCGCCCTGACCTACTATCTGGCGACGCTGATGGAGCCGTGGCTGGCCGCGCTGATCGTCGGCGGCGTCGTGACGGTGATCGGAATCATCCTGGTGTCGATGGGCAAGAGCAAGCTGGCGGCCAAGAACCTCCAGCCGAACCGCACCATTTCGACCCTCCAGGACGACAAGGATTGGGCGAAGGCACAGATGGGCCGCTGACGGGCCCGCCGGCCGGAACAGCTCGGTCGAACATTCCACAAGGGCGCGCCCGCTCCATTCCGGGGCGGCGCCGCAGCCCGCAACCTATCAGGCGGAACACCATGAACAGAAATTATTACGAGAGCTACGGCAACCATCCCAACGACGACGAGGACCGCTCGATCCTCGGCAGTCCGGTGCCGCTGGCGCTGATCGGCCTCGGCGTGGGCTGGCTCGTGTGGAGCAACACCAGCCACCCCGGCGTCGACTCCCGTCTTCGGGACGCACGCCGGCGCGCCCGGCAGTACGGCAACACCGCTCTCCACCGGGCGGAGGAGTTGCGCGACCAGGCTCTCAACCGGGCCACGGAATTCCGTGAACAGGCGACGAACCGCGCCACCGAGTGGCGCGACCAGGCCGGGAACTCGGCCCAGTCCATGCGCGACCGCGTGCAGAGCCGGACGGGCGGCCAGGGTCAGGGCTTCTCCGACAATTCCGCCGGCGACGCCTACGGCGGCACCGGCCACCAGACCGACTATCGCGAACGCGCCCGCCAGTATGGCGACAAGGCTTCGCGGCGCGCCCGCCAGGGCTACGGAAGCGTCGTCGGGCTGGTCGACGAGCACCCGCTGATGGCCGGCATCATGGGCATCGCGGTCGGCGCGGTGCTTGGCGCCAGCATCCCCGCCAGCCGCTACGAGAACGAGCTGCTGGGTGAGTACAGCGACGAGTTCTACAACCGTGCCCGCGAGTACGGCAGCGACGCGGTCGACCGCGCCACCAGCGTGGTCCGCACTGCCGCCGAAGCGGGCGTCGGAGCCGCTCGCGATGCCGGTCAGGACGAGGCCGAGAAGCAGGGCCTGACCGCCGAGCAGGTGCAGAAGCGCGCCGAGGAGAAGGCCGGCAACGCCTGAGGCGACTTACCGGATTGACGATGCAAGCGGAGAAGGGCGCCGCCGGCCGGCCAGGTCGGCGGCGCCCTTTTTCCGTCCGGTGTCCGGCTCAGTAGAGGCCGACCGCCTTTCCGTCCGAAGGCCTCTCCGGCGAGGCCCCCTGCCCGGCCGCTTCAAGCACCGCCGCGCGGGCGCCGGCCGCCATCAGATGGACGTCGGAGCCGGCGGTCACGAACCGGTAGCCCAGTTCGACCATCCGCCGGGCGTAAGTCGCGGAACCGCAATGGATACCCGGCATGACGCCGCGCGCCGCGGCCCGCGCCCGGATGTCCATGATAGCATCGTAGAGCGGCGGCTCCGTATGGTCGAAGCCGAACTTGCCGGTCAGCGCGTAGCAAAGATCCGCCGGACCGATATAGATCGCGTCCAGCCCCGGCGTGCCGAGGATGTCGTCCAGGTTCTCCAGCGCCTCCTTCGTCTCGATCATCGCGAAGACGACGACGCTGGCATTGGCATGCTCGGGATAATCCCCGCCCGAGGTCAGCATCGCCCGGTTCGGCCCGAAGCTCCTGTAGCCTTGCGGCGGGTAGCGGCAGGCGCCCACAAGGCGCTCCGCCTCCGCCCTGCTGTTCACCATGGGACAGATGATGCCGGCGGCACCGGCGTCCAGCGCCTTCATGACGTATCCCTCGTCCAGCCAGGGCACCCGCACCAGCGGCGCCACGGCGGTGGTCGAGATCGCGGTCATCATGGCGACCGAGGCGCGGTAGTCGATCACGCCGTGCTGCATGTCGATGGTCAAGCTGTCCCAGCCCTGATGCGCCATGGTCTCCGCCGCGTACCCGTCCGGGATCGACAGCCAGCAGTTCAGGGCACTGCCGCCGTCACGCCAGATCGAGCGAAGTTTGTTCTCTTTCATGTATCCTCCCCTTGTCGGACCGAGCTTAAGGGGTGAGGCCGGGGCGTCAAGCCGCACGTTCCGACGACCGGCGGCTGAAGTCCTCGAAGAGCCGGTCGTAGGTCTCCAGCATCGAACCTTCGTCATATTCCCTGACGACGCGGGCGCGGTTCGCGTTACCCAGCCGGCGGCGGAGCGTCGCGTCGGTCAGCAGGCGGTGGAGCGCCGCGGTCAACGCCGCCTCGTCATCCCGGCTCACCACGAGCGGCCGGTTCTCGTCGGTGACCATGGCCCTCACGTCGCCGACATCCGTCGAGACGACGGGCCGGGCCGCCGCCATGGCCTCCAGCAGGCTCAGCGGCATCTGCTCGGTGTCGGACGAGATCGCGAAGACGTCAAGCAGGCCCAGCGCCCGCGCCGGGTTCATCATGTTGCCCGCGAAATCGACCCGGTCCTCGATGCCGAGGCCGCGGGCGGCCGCCTCCAAGGCCGGCCGGTCGGGACCGTCGCCGATCAGGGCCAGCCGGACCGCCGGCGTTGGGGGCAACGCCGCGAAGGCGCGCAGCAGGCGACCGAAATTCTTCTCGCGGCGGAGCGTCCCGACCGACCCGACCAGCAGCTCGCCGGGGCGACGCGGCGGCAGCGCCGTCCCGTCGGGAGCGGCGGCGAACCGTGCGCAGTCGATCCCGTTCGGGATGAAGCGGACGCGCTGCCGCGGGATCCGCCAGCTCTCCAGCGCGATCCCTTCGAGCAGCCGGCTCGGCACGATCACTTCCGTGGGTCCGGCCAGAGCCACCCGCCGGAACCAGATGCGCCGGCGGAAATGCCGCCCGATCGCCTCGTCCGGCCCGAAACCGTCCTCGAAATGCAGGTGCGGGCAGAGGGCCGGGAGCCGGTTCGCCAGCCCCCATTCGACCGCGCCCCAGGCATAGGTCAGCAGCAGGTCGGGCCGTCGGTCCCGCAGCACCTTCCGGAAGCGCAACAGGTTGCGCAGGCTGAAGGCCCTGCCCTTCTCGACCTCCACCGGAAGCAGCGTCACGTCAAGGCCGGGGTCCAGCCGGTCGAGGCAATCGGTGTTGCCGTCCACCGCCACGATGGTATGCCGGTAGCGCGATCCCAAGCGGTTCGCGATCTTCGCGAAACGCATCTGCTGGCCGCCGACCTCGAAGGAAGAAAAGACATGAAACAAATGCGGCGGATCACGGGTTACCACCTCGGGAACACTTGGGTGGAACTGTGGGGGTGTGGCCCGATCGGCGATTGTCACGGCGTCTCTTCTTTGGCTAGGGTCGCGGCAAGTCAGGAGGCACGATGTTCCACCCGCGGACAAGCCGCAAGAAGCTCGAACAGGTTATCCGGACGCTCGATGCGGCGGCTCGAATTGGTCATGGAACGGATGCCGACGGCTTCCGCATCTCCACGATCGGGGAACGGCGCGCCACCACGCGGTACGATGTCCTGATCGAGGCGCTGGAACAGGGCATGAAGACAAAGAAGTTCGAGCTGTCCCGCGACGACGCGCGGCTGCTGGTCACCGCCCTGGACCTCTACAATGTCCGGCGGACAGACGGTGTCGGCCAGTCCTGGGACGATGGGGTCGAACAGCTCTTCCAGGAACTCCAGTCGCTGTTCGCCAAAACCTACGGCGAGGCGCTCTACGCCGCCTGACACCCCGGATATCGGGGGAGTAGCTTAATCGGGAAAGCCCTGTCCTCCGGGACAGCAGTTTCAGGTTCAAATCCTGGCTCCTCCACCACCTTCCCCGGCCCGCATCACCGCCCCAGCAGCCGCCGGCGGATCAGACGCGGCAGATAGCGCCGGAGCGTGTGGGCGGCGCCGCAGGCGGTCGTCGGATCGTATGCGGTGACCGTCCACCGCTGGCGCCGCCGGGGCAGCCACTCCCTTTTGTAGGGATCGTCGCCGCAGCCGAAGTCGATCTCCGCGATGTCGCCGGACCGGAACGCCTCGCGCACCATGTGGCGCGTCAGGATCGAACCGGCGGAGAGCTTCCGGCGGTTCTCCGCGTAGGACAGCTTGAAGATGGTGGCGCGGCCGTGCCAGACGATCCAGAGTTGGGCGGCAACCGGTTCGCCGTCCGCCAGCAGCACGCCGACCCGGACGGCCCCAGCCTCCAGCCCGGCGCGGATCAGGCTTGGGATGAAGAGCGGATAGGGCTCCGTCTCCTTCCAGGACTGGGCGTGGACGTGCTCGTACAGCGCGATCGCCCTCTCCGCGTCGGCTGCCGACCGGAAGACTTCCAGGTCCACCCGGTAGTCGCGCCGCAACGCTCGCTCCTTGCGCTCGACGGTGTTGCGCAGGCGGGTGCCGCGCCCGTTCCAGTAATCCTCGAAACTGCCCGCGACAGGGTTGTACCAGTTGCCGAAATCCTCGACCGTCTCGACCAGGTACCCGGCGCGGCCCAGTCCCCGCCGCAGTTCATCAAGCGCGGCGGTCCCTCCGTCCAGCGCGGAGAACACCAGCCGGGCGGGGCGTGGATCGCGGCGGCGGACCTCCCGTCCCCAGTTCTCGAATGCCTCGGCCACATCCGCCGTTCCGGACAGGAGCGGGCCGAAGCGGCAGGTGTAGTAGTTGCCAAGCCAGGACAGTTGGACACCCCGGAACGGCCCGATGACGTCCGGACGCTCGCGCAGCGGCAGGACCAAGCCTTCCGGAGTCGCTTCCACCGACAGGCGGTCGCCGGGGTCCAGGCAGGTCTCCGCGAAGACCCGGTACCAGGCGGCGGTATCGTAGAAGTCGCCGTCCGCGGCGTCGGGCAGGACGGCGTCGAGGATGGCCGGATCGCGATGTATCACCGGAGCTTCAGAGCTTGCACCCGACCACGGCGTACTCCGGGCCGACCGGCAGGAAAGGAATGGCCCCGCCGTACCGGATCGCCACGTTCCAGAACCCGGCGTCCCTGACCGACCGGCGCGCCTCCCGCGCGCCGAACCGGCTCTCCCCGCCGGTCGGTTCGAACAGGATGAGCAGTCCGCCCGGTTTCAGCACCCTCAGGAGGTCTTCCAGGAGGAGCGGCCGGTGCTCGGAGGAAGCCTCCGTCAGGGCGCCGAAACCGGTGACGACATCGAAGCTGTCGCCGGCATAGGGAACCTTGATCCCTTCGAAGCGCCGGTAATGCGCCAGTCCGCCGAACCGCGCGATCGCAGGTGACGGACGCTCCGGCTCCAGGCACACGAGGCGGATGCCGCGGAACAGACTGCGATACCAGGGCACCGCCTCGGCATTGCCGACCGCGATATCAAGGATGCCGCCGGAGCCGGGGAAAAGCTCGCGCAGGTCCTGCGTCAGGCGGAGGACTTCGCGCACGCGGCGCTCCGCGCGGGCTTCCTCGTCGCGCGGGTCCAACCGCCCGGCGCGGGCGCCGAGCGCGAAATCCTGGATCGACATGTCAGGAAGCCCGGCGCGTCTTGAGGTCCTCGGCGGCGCGCCGTTCCCAGGCGAGCGCCGTTTCGACCATTTCCTCGAGGCTGTCATGGGCAGGCTTCCAGCCCAGCAGGCCATGGATCCGGTCGGCCTTGGCGACCAGGGCCGGCGGGTCGCCCGCGCGGCGCGGCGCATCGTTGACCGGCAACGGCCGGCCGATCACCTTCTCCACCGCTTTCAGCACCTCGCGCACCGAGAAGCCCCTGCCGTAGGCGCAGTTGACCAGCAGGTTGCCGCCCTTTCCGACCAGATGGCGCAGGGCCAGCACGTGGGCATCGGCCAAGTCCGAAACATGTATGTAGTCGCGGATGCAGGTGCCGTCGGGCGTGTCGTAGTCGGTCCCGAACACGGAGATGGCGGGGCGTAGTCCGAGCGCCGCCTGGACCGCCACCTTGATCAGGTGCGTCGCGGCCGGGGTGTTCTGGCCGGCCCGGCCGGCCGGATCGGCGCCCGCCACGTTGAAGTAGCGGAGGATGCCGGTGTTCAGCCCATGGGCCGCCGAGGCGTCGCGCAGCATCTGCTCGGTCATCAGCTTGGACTGGCCGTACGGGTTGATCGGCCGGGTCGGCGATTCCTCGTCGATCGGGTAGATCTCGGGTTCGCCATAGACGGCGGCCGTCGAGGAAAAGATGAAGTGCTTCACGCCCAGGCGCACGCAGGTCTCGATCAGGCCCAGGCTGTTCTGCGTGTTGTTGCGGTAGTACTTCAGCGGCTTCTCGACCGACTCCGAGACCACGATGCTGCCCGCGAAATGCATGATCGCGCCGACCTGGAAGCCGCGGATCACTTCCGTCACATGCTCGGTATCGGCGATGTCGCCTTCGATCAGCGGGATGCCGTCGGGCACGGCCGACCGGATGCCGGTAGACAGATTGTCGAACACGACGACCGGGAAACCGGCATCCTGCAAGGCCAGCACGGCATGGGATCCGATATAGCCGGCGCCGCCGGTGACCAGAACGACCGGATTTTCGTCCATCAGACTTTCCTAGAGAGTAATGGATTTGACACAATCAAGTGCTCATTCGCGATTATCGCGCCTGCGCCTCGATATCTGAAGAACGCGAAGGAATACCGGAAAAATTCATTCACACTGCGCTGGGACAACCGCTTATCCCGATGCACCGGCATTGACACGCCGGCCTGATACTTTGGTATTAATCCTCTATGGAGAGACTTGCGATGCGTCCCGGTTCGGGTACGTACTTCCAGCAGTCCGGAATCAGCATTTCCGGATCCGACGTTCTTCATGCCCCCCTGGGGGATTTCAGGGTGCAGCCATGCATCGGGAAACATCGCCGACATCTCCCAGGCCACCGCGGTTCATCCCGCCACGGTCGCGCCTGGTCGTCTTCAGCGACGACTGGGGCCGCCACCCCAGCAGCGCACAGCATCTGGTCCGGCATCTCCTGGCGCGTTTCGACGTGGACTGGATCAATACGATCGGCACCCGCCGCCCCACCCTGTCGCGCGCCGATCTGGCGCGGGCACTGGAGAAGGCGGTATCATGGACCCGGCCCGCCGGCGCCGCCGAGCCTGAAACGCCGGCAGGTCCGGCTCCCCGGGTCCATGCGCCGGCCCACTGGCCTGGTTTCAAGACCCGGGCGGAGCGCGCGCTGAACCGGCGGCTGCTCCGCAGGGCGCTGGCGCCTGTCCTGGAACGGGATCCCGCCCCGGCGGCCGTCATCACCACGGTCCCCATAACCGCCGATCTGGCCGCCGATTTCCCCGGCCTGAACTGGATCTATTACTGCGTGGACGATTTCGCCGAGTGGCCGGGACTGGACGGCGGGACCCTGCAAACGCTGGAACGTGACCTGCTGCCCCATGTCTCCGGCGTGATCTGCGTTTCCGAAGTGCTGCGCGAGCGCCTGTCCCGACTGGGCTTCGACGCGCGCCTCCTGACCCATGGGATCGACCTGGACCACTGGAGCGGCGTGCGCCGCAGGCCGCTCTGCGGGCCGGGCCGGCGGCCAATCGCGCTCTACTGGGGGCACGCCGACCGCAGGCTGGACGCCGACATCTGCCTGACTCTGGCCGGAACCTGCGACCTGAGGATGGCCGGACGGCACCACGACGTGGACGAGCGGTTGGCCCGCAGCCGCGCGGTCACCTGGCTGGGTCCCGTCCCTTACGACCGCCTGCCGACCCTCGCGGAGGATGCCGACGTCCTGGTGATGCCCTACGCCGACCTGCCCGTCACCCGCGCCATGCAGCCCTTGAAGCTGAAGGAGTACCTGGCGACCGGTCTGCCTGTGGTGGCCACTCCCCTGCCCGCCAACCGGGCCTGGACGGACGCCCTTGACCTGACCGCCGATCCGACCCGGTTCGCCTCGCTGTGCCTGGCCCGGGCGCGCCGCTCGCTGCCCGAGGCCCAGGCACGGGCCCGCACCCGCCTTGCCGGGGAGGGCTGGGATGCCAAGGCGGTGCAGTTCGAACGCTGGATCACCGCACCGTCATGAACATCGTCACCCCGCTCGATGACAACCCCGCCGATGACATCACGGTGCTGCATACGCGGATCGTGACCGGGACCGGCGGCGGACCGGAGAAGACCATCTTCAACTCGCCCCGCTATATGCGCGGCACCGGCTACCGCGAGCTGGCCTGCTACCTGCGGCCGCCCGGCGACCCCGGATTCGAGGTGCTGCGCGGACGGGCGTCCGCCAAGGGCTGCCCGCTGATCGAGGTGGACGACGCCTCCGCCTTCAGCCCGGCCAGCCTGCGCCGCTTGGCGGCCATCTGCCGGGAGAACGACGTCAAGGTCTGGCATGGCCACGACTACAAGACGAACCTGTTCGGCGTGCTGCTGAAGCCGCTGCTCGGCTTCAAGCTGGTGACGACGGTCCACGGCTGGGTCAGGCACACGTCGAAGACGCCGCTCTATTACGCGATCGACCGGTGGACTCTGCCGCGCCACGACCAGGTGATCGTCGTGTCCTCCGACCTGTACGGGCGCTGCCGCGCCGGCGGGGTCCCGGAGAACCGGCTGCACCTGATCGAAAACGCCATCGACACGGAGGATTTCCGCCGGTCCGGCCCCGCCGCCCTGGCCGCGGAGCGCGTCCATCTCCCCCGGGGCGCCTGCTGGTCGGCGCCGTCGGGCGGCTGTCCCCCGAAAAGGGATTCGACCTGCTGATCCGGGCCGTCGCGGCGTTGATCGACGATGGCCTGGACCTGGAACTGTGGATCGCCGGCGAGGGGGAGGAAAAGGCGGCGCTCGAGGCCCTGGCCGCCGCGACCGGGCACGCCGACCGCATCCGCCTGCCGGGCTTCCGGGCCGACACGGTCGGTTTGTTCGAGTGCTTCGACCTGTTCTGCCTGTCCAGCCTCCGGGAGGGCCTGCCCAACGTGGTGCTGGAGGCGATGGCGATGGAGGTCCCGGTGCTGGCGACCCGATGCGGCGGCATCGACACCTTCGCCCGCGACGGCGCCGACATGCTGACGGTCGAAGCCGGCTCCGTGGAAGCCCTGGCCGACGGGCTGCGCCGCCTGGCCGGAGCCCCGGCGCTACGCCATGGGCTCGCCCGCGCGGCCCGGCGGCGGATCGAGGCCGAGTTCAGCTTCCGCCGCCGCATGGACCGCATGGCCGAGGTCTACGGCCTGCTCTGGTGACGCACCGCCTCAGCGGCGCGCGGCGAACATCCCGGCGGCGACCAATCCGGCCGCGGCCAGCCCCGCGAGCATCAGGGGCTGCGAGCCGCTTGCCTGCTGCCGGTAGCCGCCGGATGCGCCGGTCCCGTGGGGCACCGGCCTGAACAGCGAGCCGTGGGTATAGGGCGCCGGTGCCGCACGCCGGAAATAGCGCCGCAGGCCGCGCGCCATCACTTCCTCCGTCAGGGCCGGGGCCAGGGTGTGGGCGAACTTGGTCAGCGGAGCCAGCGCGCCGACGCTGACGCCCCGCCGGGGACGCAGCGCCAGCCCGACCATCGCGTCGGCCACGCGCTCGGGCGGCACCAGCGGCGACCCGGGCTTCAGTTCCTTGCCCATGTAGTTGCCGCCGTGCTGGTACCCCGGCGTGTCGATCACGGCTGGGAACACGTTGCACACATGGATGTCAGGCCATTCCTCCAGTTCCAGCCGCAGGCTCTGGGTGAAGCCTTCCAGGCCGAACTTGCTCGCGGCGTAGGCGGCGGCGAAAGGCGGCGCGATCCAGGCGCCGAACGAGATGTTGGTGATCAGCGTGCCATGGCCCTGCTCCAGGAAATAGGGCAGCACGGCGTGGGTGCCGTTCATGCTGCCGAACAGGTTCGTCTCGATCACCTGCCGGTGCGAGGCCATGGGCACGTCGGCGAACGGCCCGACCAGGCCGATGCCGGCATTGTTGATCCAGACGTCGATCTCGCCGAACCGCTCGGCCGCTTCCTCCGCCAGCAGGCGCATGTCATCCAGTTCGGTCACGTCGGACGGAATGGCGATCACGTCGGCGCCATAGCTCCGGCACTCGGAAGCAACCTCGTCCAGCGCCTCGTCGCGCCGGGCGGCCAGGGCCAGGTTGGCGCCCTGCCGGGCGAAGGCGACGGCGGTCGCGCGGCCGATGCCGCTCGATGCACCGGTGATGACGACCGAGGAGTTCCGCAGTTTGCGCATGGGATGGCCTTTCTGTCTTGGATAGGATTCCCATGACAACAGCGCCGGTGCCCGGCCATCCCGGCCCGTGATCGATGGAACCGTAGGTTGGCTCTCCCCGGCCCGCGGGAAGGGCTATCGCGCCGACACCTGCCGGTACTTTCCGCCCTGCCAGGAATAGATGACATAGGCCGGCTCGGTCAGGTCTCCCTTGTCGTCGAAGTCCAGCGACCCGATCACCGTGTCGAAGGTGCCCTCGCGCATGGCGTCGGCCACCGCGTCGGGCTCCGGTTCGCCGGCCGCCTCGATCCCCTGGGCCAGCACCTGAAGGGCGGCGTAGCTGTACAGCGTGAAAAAGGCGGGATCGATGTTGTCCGCGCGGAGCTGCTCGATCACCGGGGCGGCGTTGGGGTTCGCGGTCGGATCGGGGCTGAAGGTGAACAGGGTGCCGGCTCCGCTCTCGCCGGTGATGGCCCAGTAGTCCGGGTTGGACAGGCCGTCGCCCGCGACCAGGACGGCGTTCATGCCGGCGTTGCGCATCTGGCGGACGATCTGGCCGGCCTCGGCGTGATAGCCGCCGAAATAGACCGTGTTCACGCCTTCCGACTTCATCTTCGTGACCAGGGCGGAGAAGTCGCTCTCGCCGGGATTGACCGAGCCGGTCATGACCGGCTGTATGCCCTTCTCGGCGAGCCGCTTGGTCGTGGCATCCGCCAGCCCGCTGCCGTAGGCCTGCTTGTCATGGATGACGGCGACCTTGGGGTTCCCGATGTGCGCCGCGATGTGGTCGGCGGCGACTTGCCCCTGCTGATCGTCGCGCCCCGCCACCCGGAAAACGTTGTCCAGGCCGCGCTCGGTCAGCACCGGCGCGGTCGCGGTCGGCGAGATCATGACGATCCCCTCCTCCGAATAGACGTCGGAGGCCGGCACCGACGGTCCGGTGCACATGTGGCCGATCACGAACTGGATGCCGTCGTTGACGATCTGGTTGGCGGCCGTGACGCCCTGCTTCGGGTCGCAGGCGTCGTCATAGATCTTGACGGTGATCTCCTCGCCGTTGATTCCGCCCTTGGCGTTGATCGCCTTCGCGGCGGCCTCGACGCCGCTGCGCATCTGCTCGCCGAAGGATGCCATTGAACCCGTCACGGCGGTCACGACGCCGACCTGGATCTCGGCCTGCGCGGCTCCCGCGGTCGAGGCGAGCATCGCCAGGGCCGCGAGGGAAACGGACGTCCTGTACATCTCTGCTGGCTCCTACCCGAACTCTCAAGCTTTTCTTATGGACCGCCGACCGTCACTGGTCGTTCTGCTCCGGACCGATGATCGTCCTGGCTTCGGCGCCGTACTCGAACTCGGGGGCGTTATCCAGTTCCTCCTCGTTCAGGGTCGCGATCAGCGCATCCTCCTGCGGATCGACCCGGACCCGATCCCACGGCAGCGTCACCAGCTGTTCGCCCAATCCGAGCAGCCTCGACCGGGACATGACCAGGCTGGTTATCGCCGGGCTGTCCGGCTCGGTCACGAAATCGCGAACTTCGCCGATGTCCTCGCCGGCGGCGTTGCGCACGTTCCAGCCGACCACGTCCTCCGGCATGCGCCCCGCGATGGTCGGGACCTCGACGACGCGGATCTGGGGCTCCCCGGTGGTCTCGACCTGCACCTCGGCGGGCGCCGATTCGATCCGGATCTGCGGCTCGGCCGGCCGAACCTCGACCGTGCCCTGGCCCTGTACGACGGCTCCGGCCGGCGCCTGCTGCTGCGGCGCCGGGGCCGGCTGGTCCTGGGCGAAGGCCGGAGCGGCCAGGACAAGCGCCAGGGCCGGCGCCAGGAGAATCTGTCTCTTCATGGGTTTGACTCCTGATTTCGGCGTTGGTCAGCGGGCAGGGCCGACGATGGCGTTGGCGCCTTCGGCATATTCGTGGTCGGGAGCAGCTTCGAGCTGCTGCCGGTCCATGGGCAGGGTAACCGGACCTTCCTGCGGCTCGGCATTCACCTGCCCCCATGGCACCGCGACCTCCTTGGGTGCGCCGAGATAACCCCCCACGTCGACGACGGCGGTCTCCACCGTTCCGGCCGGCCCGAGCAGGAGATCCCGGATCTGCCCGACCGGCTCCCCCTGGGCATTGACCACGGGGCGTCCGATCATCTGTTCCGGCGCCACGCCGGCCACGGGCGCGTCGGCGGGCGCCGGTTCGGGCACTTCCGCCAGGGGTGCCGGAGCGGGAGGAACGGCCGGCGCGGGAGCAGGTATCGGGGCCGGCACGAGCGGCTGGACCTCGACACGCGGTTCGGGCTGCTCGATGACCACCTGCGGCTGGGCCTGCTGCACGTTGATCTGGGGCTGCGCCTGCTGCACCGTGACCCGCGGCTCCGGCTGCTCGACCTGAATTTCCGGCTGCGCCTGCTCGATGATCACCTCAGGCTCGCGCTGGCGGACGATCACCTGGGGCTGGAACTGGCGGACCGTGATCTCGGGCGGCGGCTGGCGCACGATGATCCGGGGCGGCGCCTGCCGGACGATGATCTGCGGCGCCTGCTGCTCGATGATGATTTCCGGAGGCTGCTGCTCCACCGTCACTTCCGGCGCGGGCTGCTGCACGTCCACCGACGCAGGAGGCTGCTGGACGTTGATCTCCGGCCCCGGAGGCGCCACCGTGGTATCGGGCACGGGTGCGGGCTGCTGCGCACCCGCGGTCGAAGCCCAGGACCATGCGGCCAGCACAGCGGTCGTCATCATCAAGCTCTTGCGCATCCCACTCTCCGACAGTCGTCATCCATCCCGGCATCCCTGATTCCGGGGCTATGTGGGACGAAGAACGAAACGGCGGTCGGAGTGTTCCTCGGCGGGACGCCTTTATCAGGTTCAGGTTCAGCTTCAGGTGAAGCGGTTGTTCTTCGGGAACCCGTTGGGCGGCAGCCGGCCGGAGGTGCCCCGGTTGCCCTTCCAGGGGGTCATGTCGGCCTCCAGCCGCGTGCGCTCACCGCTTTTCCACGACAGTCCTTCCGAGAACCTGAAGGTCGTCAGGTCGGCGAGGCTGCCATCGGTGTATTTCTGGATCATGACGCCGCGGCCCCGCGCCATTACCGGCACCTCCTCCAGCGGAAAGACCAGGAGCTTGCGGTTGTTGCCGATCGCGGCGACCGTGTCGCCCTCCACCGGGATGCAGAACTTCGCCTCGATGCCGTCGCCGAGAGTCATGATCTGCTTGCCGCCGCGGGTCTGGGCGATCACCTCGTCCTCCTCGACCTGGAAGCCGCGGCCGTCGGACGCCGCCACCAGCAGCCGGCGTCCCGGCTGGTGCTTGAACAGGGTGACCAGCTCCGCATCGTTGGCGAGGTCGATCATCAGGCGCAGCGGCTCGCCGAAGCCCCGGCCGCGCGGCAGCTTGTCCACCCCCAGCGTGTAGAACCGGCCGTTGGTCCCGAGCACGATCAGCTTGTCCGTGGTCTCCACCCGCAGCACGAAGCGCTCGCGGTCGCCGTCCTTGTACTTGATCTCGGACGTATCGGTCTGGTGTCCCTTGACCGTGCGGATCCAGCCCTTCTCGGAGCAGAAGACCGTGACGGGCTCGCGCTCGACCATGGCTTCCAGCGGAATGATCACGGCGGACGGGGCGTCGGCCACCACCGTCCGGCGGGCGCCCAGCTTGGTCGCCTTGCCGAACCGCTTGCGGGTCTCCGCGATCTGCTTGGCGATCGCCTTCCAGCGCCGGGGCTCGTTCTCCAGCAGGTCGAGCAGGTCGGCGCGCTCGGCCGACAGGCTGTCGTGCTCCTTGCGGATCTCGAACTCCTCAAGCTTGCGCAGCGACCGGAGCCGCATGTTCAGGATCGCCTCGGCCTGGACGTCGCTCAGCGAAAACGTCTTCATCAGCGAGCGCTTGGGCTCGTCCTCCTCGCGGATGATCCGGATCACCTCGTCCAGGTTCAGGTAGGCGATCAGGTAGCCGCCCAGCACTTCCAGCCGGTGGTCGATCTTGCCCAGCCGGTGGCGCGAGCGCCGCTCCAGCACCTCGATCCGGTGCGCCAGGAAGGCTTGCAGGACCTCGCGCAGGTTCATGACGCGCGGGACGTTGTCCTTGTCCAGCACGTTCATGTTCAGGCCGAACCGGGTTTCCAGGTCGGTGGTCTTGAACAGGGATTCCATCAGCACGTCGGGATCGACGTTGCGGTTCTTCGGCACCAGGACGAGGCGGATGTCCTCCGCCGACTCGTCGCGCACGTCGTCCAGCAGGAACAGCTTCCGCGCCGCCAACAGTTCGGCGATCTTCTCGATCAGCCGGCTCTTCTGGACCTGGTAAGGGATCTCGGTGACGACGATCTGCCAAGTGCCCTGCCCCAGCTTCTCGACCCCCCACCGGGCGCGCAGGCGAAAGCTGCCGCGTCCGGTGCGGTAGGCCTCGGCGATCGAGGCCACAGGCTCGACCAGGGTGCCGCCGGTCGGAAAGTCCGGCCCGGGAATGAACCTGATCAGTTCCTCGATCGTGGCGTCGGGCTTCTTGATCAGGTGGCCCAGGGCGTCGCACAGCTCTTCCGCGTTGTGCGGCGGGATGGAGGTCGCCATGCCGACCGCGATCCCCTGCGAGCCGTTGGCCAGCAGGTTCGGGAAGGCGGCGGGAAGCACGATCGGCTCCTCGCCCTCGCCGTCGTAGGTGCCGCGGAAATCGACGGTGTCCTCGTCGATCCCTTCGAGCAGCGCGCGGGCCACGTCGGTCAGCCGGGCCTCGGTGTACCGCATGGCGGCGGCGTTATCGCCGTCGATGTTGCCGAAATTGCCCTGCCCATCGATCAGCGGGTAGCGGACCGCGAAATCCTGCGCCAAGCGGACCAGCGCGTCGTAGACCGCGGTGTCGCCGTGGGGGTGAAACTTGCCGATCACGTCGCCGACGACGCGGGCGCATTTCTTCGGCGGCGTGTCCGGCTCCAGCTTCAGCTGGCTCATGGCGTAGAGCAGCCGGCGGTGAACCGGCTTCAGCCCGTCGCGCACGTCGGGCAGCGAGCGCGCCATGATGGTGGACAGCGCGTAGGAGAGATACCGCTCGCCGAGCGCCTCGGAGAGCGGCTTGTCGTGAATGTCGAGTGCAGGGTCGGTCATGTCTTATCTACTACCAGGAAGGGTAGCCATTTTGCGATAGCGTTCTATGAAACGGGTACGGGCCGCCGGCAAAGCCGCGACCGCCTGGGCGGAGGCATGGGCGAGCGCGTTGCGTTCGAGGAAATGCCCCGTCAGGTCGAGCCCGGCAAGCACTTCCGCCTCGCTCCAGCCGGGTTGCCCGGCCAGGAAGCCCGGCAGGGGCAGCAGCTTGTCGCGATAGGGCTCGCCGGCGGACAGGGACACCGCCCGGCCCGTGCGCGGACTGACATAGGCCAGCGCGTCGTTGCTGCCGGTGGCGGCGCAGGACGCCAAGTCGAGGCCGAAGCCCAACTCCTGGAGCAGCCCCAGTTCCCACCGGACATAGGCCGGCGCCCACAGCGGCGTCTCGAACGCCTCCAGCAACGCCGCCAGCCCGTGGAAAACCGGCTCGTGCGGCTCCCGGTCGGGCAAGGCCACCTCCGTCACCGTGCAGGCGGACACCAGCCCCGCCAGGCGCAGGGGGTCGTCCAGCATGCCTGCGGCGTTGTTGTGGATCGGCTCTATCGTGAAGGTCCCGAGATGGTCGGCCAGCCGGGCACGCCAGCGCGCGCTCACCCGGTTGCCGGGCTGCAGGTTGCCCCGCTGCCTGGACGACCGACCACCCTGCACCAGGCCGGAATGCCGGCCATGGGTGCGGGTCAGCAGGGTCGCCACCACGGCCGCCTCGCCGTGCGGCCGGGCGGACAGCACGATCGCCTCGTCAGTCCATTCCATGGGGATGTTCTAGCAGCCTGGGGGAGTAGACGCCATGGGGGCGCCGGATGGGGTCACTGCCGGGGATCGCCGCGAGGTCACTATCGGTCACTGCGGGGGTGGGGTCATTGCCGGGAACCGCCGAAAGGTCACTGTCGGTCACTGCGGGGGCGGGGTCACCGCCGGAAACCGCCGAAGGGTCACTATCGGCCACTGCCGGGGCGGGGTCATCGCCGGAAACCGCCGAAAGGTCACTATCGGTCATTGCCGGGGCTAGTGGTCCTGCACAGTGATTTTGATGAGTGCTGCGGAGCAGGGTGGCGTAGGTCGGCCTTCGCCCGTCAGGGCGAACGCCGACACCCTGCGTCAACGCTCCGGCCACGCTGTCGGCGTCGGCCTTCGGCCGAGGCCGACCTACGGCAAACCGATCAAAAACACTGTGCAAGACCACTACGTCACTGCCGGAGCCCCCGGCAAGGTCACTATCGGTCACTGCCGGGGCGGGGTCACTGCCGGAGTCACCGGAAAGGTCATGCAGGAAATGGCCGCGCTGCCTGACGCCGTGGGGCGAGTACCCCGCCCGCCGCGCGGCCTCCGCCGCCGACGCACCGGCGGCGATCTCCTCGCAGAAAAGTTCCTGCCGGACGGCGAGCCGGGGAACGGGGGCGGTCATGGCGGCTTGCCTTTCGCTGGCGGTTAGCGGTACGGGATATTGATCCTATTTTATTGCCTAATGTCAAGGTCTACAGGGGTGATGTAGGAATATCAATCTGATATGGGGTCGAAGATGACTCTGATCCCTCGGCGGTGACGGCGATGGGGGTCAGGGCAATCGCTTGAAGGGCTGTCATTGTAGGATTCCCTGGATTGTCGGGATCTGATTCAAAGGAATCTCCTTGAGGAGGAGGTTTCGATGGCGGTTACGGCGGCGGGGACCGGGTTGCTGGCGCACTTCAGTGCGCTGGAGGACCCGCGGCAGAGTGGCAAGGTTTTGTACCCTCTGCCGGAGATCCTTCTGGTCGTGCTATGCGGAACGCTGAGCGGGTGCGACGACTTTGTCGAGATGGCGCTCTGGGGACGCGAGCACCTGAGCTTTCTGCGCAGCTTTGAGCCGTTTGCGCGCGGCATCGCCAGCCACGACACCCTCAACGACGTCGTCCGGGCGCTTGATCCGGCCCTGTTCGAGGATTGTTTCGTCAGCTGGATCAACAGCTTGCGCGGTGCGGCGGGAGCCGAGGAGATCGCCGTGCCGGAGACGATCGCGATCGATGGCAAGACCATGCGGCGCAGCGGCAGCCGGCGGGGTGCCGGACCGCTGCATCTGGTCTCGGCCTGGGCGTGTGGCCAGCGTCTGGTGCTGGCCCAGGAAGCGGTGACCGGCAAGTCCAACGAGATCACCGCGATCCCGCGCCTGCTCGACCAACTGGTGCTCAAGGGCGCCCTGGTGACGATCGACGCCATGGGCTGCCAGCGCGCCATCGCCGAGCAGATCGTTGAAGCCGAGGCCGATTACGTGCTGGCGATCAAAGGCAACCAGAAATCCCTGTATGGCTCGATCCAGCGCGCCATCGCCGAGGGGCGGGCCGAGGACGGCTTCGGCCTCGACATGGTGCGGACCGAAGACGCCGATCACGGGCGGAACGAGGTGCGCCGGCACTTCATCCTGCACGACGTCAGCACACTCAACCGGCGCCACGCCTGGCCGGGATTGGGCGCGGTCGGCATGGTCGAGGCCGAGGTCGAGCGCGACGGCAAGACCACCGTCACCCGGCGCTGCTTCCTGTGCTCCCGACCGATGAGCGCTGCTGAGTTCGCCGCCGTAGTCCGCTCCCATTGGCAAATCGAGAATTCGCTGCATTGGGTGCTCGATGTCGTCTTCCGCGACGACCATGCCCGCGTCCGCAAAGGCTATGGCGCTAGGAACATGGGCCTGATCAAGCGTATTGCCGTCAACCTGCTGAAATCCGCCACAGATAAAAACAGCCTCAAGGTCCGTCGAAAAAAAGCTTCCTGGTCAACCGGTTACCTCCACTCCCTCATAATTGGAACTGCCTGAGCGCCTTCAAGCGATTCCCCTGGATGGGGGTTTCGACCGGGGCATTTGAGTCCACGCGTTGGGCCACGGCCCAACGCCCGGAACCGAATGTCAGGGCCGGAACAGGAACGGTTCGCCGACCATCCCGGGCACGCCACACTACGGCCGGCGTTCGGCGAGGTGGTGGCGCACGCGGTCGCGGGCCTTGACGGACGCCTTCGCCGATACCGCGCTGACAGTGACCCGTGCCCTCGGTCTGGAGCAATCAGACGCGGCCATATCGGCGCTGGAGCTTGCCCGCGCGCTGGACGACACCGACCGTTTCGTCCGCTCCCTGAACGAGCGCCGCCGGACGGATCAGGTGTCCAAGGGAAAGTTCGCCGGCGAGCTGCTGTACTTCGTGCGCCAGTGCCGGCCGATCCGGTTGCTTGCCGAGCGGGACGCCATCGACAAGGGGGTCGATGCCACGCGGTTCCAGGATCTCCTCTGCGTCCGTTTGGTCTGCGAATACATCCCTCGATACCGGCCGCCCCGGGGAATACTGCTGGAACCGATCTTCCTGAGTCACCGGAACGATGTCAGCGTCGGCGCCATCGGATTGCTGTTCGAATCATTCCTGATCCTCACGCACCTGACCCCATGTCATGGGCGAGACCGTCGTCTGAACTTCGAAAGCATCGTCGATATCAGGCGCATTATCGGGCGGAGTCCCGCGGTGGCGGCCAGATCGTTGATGGTGCGCAGAGTGGCGGGATGCTCGGCGCCCAGCACCCGGCGGCGGAGCGCCAGCACCTGCTCCAGCAGCGCCCGGGCGCCGCCGTGGTCGCCCTGTGCCCCAAGCGTTCCGGCCAGATTGTTCATGCTGGTCAGGGTGTGGGGATGCTCGCCGCCCAGCACCCGGCGGCGGAGCGCCAGCACCTGCTCCTGGAGCGCCCGGGCGCCGCCGTGGTCGCCCTGTGCCCGGAGCGTTTCGGCCAGATTGTTCATGCTGGTCAGGGTGTCGGGATGCTCGTCGCCCAGCACTTGGCGGATGAGCTCCAGCACCTGCTCCTGGAGCGCCCGGGCGCCGCCGTGGTCGCCCTGTGCGTTGAGCGTATGGGCCAGATTGTTCATGCTGGTCAGGGTGGCGGGATGCTCGTTGCCCAGCACCTGGCGGCTGAGCGCCAGCACCTGCTCCAGGAGCGCCCGGGCGCCGCCGTGGTCTCCCTGTGCCCCGAGCGTTGCGGCCAGATTGTTCATGCTGGTCAGGGTGTCGGGATGCTCGTCGCCCAGCACCCGGCGGCGGAGCGCCAGCACCTGCTCCTGGAGCGCCCGGGCGCCGCCGTGGTCGCCCTGTGCCCCAAGCGTTGCGGCCAGATTGTTCATGCTGGTCAGGGTGCCGGGATGCTCGCCGCCCAGCAGGCGTTTACTTGCTTCGAAGGTTCGGCGGTGGTCCGCCTCCGCGTCGGCGTAGGCTCCCCGCTCATCATTGAGCCGTCCAAGCCATACCAGGAGCGTGGCTGTCGGGGCGTCCGGCAGGTCCCCGGTCAGGGCGCGGGCGTGGGGGACCAGGGGCAGCAGGGGGGCATGGTTGCGGATGTCTTCGGCTTCCTCCATCGCCTCGGTCAGCGCCGCCACGGCGGCGTCGCGCATCGCGGGCGGCGGGGTACCCCTATGGAAGCGCAGGGTGCGGCTGACCAGTACGTGGACCGATACGGCGTCGCCGGCATCCTCCCCGCCGCCCGGGATGTGTTCGGCCAGGGCTTCCCGCGCGGCCGCCTTGACGGCGCGGGCGGCTTCGGCCAGGCCGTCGTCGCCGCCGGGCAGCCGGGCGAGGACATCGGCCGCCAGGGACAGGGGGATCGGTGCCGGGGCCAGCAGGGCGGCGAGGTGCAGGAAGCGCAGGCCCGCCGGGTCCAGCCGGTCGATGCTGTCCAGCAGGGTGGCCGCGATCTGCCGGGCATGGCCGGTCGGCAGGTCGCCGGCCAGTTCGGCGGCCAGTTCCGTCGCATCGTCAGCGGGATCGCGCAGCCGGTCGCGGAAGCCGGCGTAGCCCAGCATCTCGACGGCGGCACCCGCCACGTCGACCGCCAGGGCGTGGTTGCCCAACAGGGCCAGGATCTCCCGCGCCGCCGCCTGCTCGCCATCGCCACGCGCCGGCCGGCGGCCGGTCAGAAGCTCATGGGCCTCGTCGTCCGACAGCAGCCCCAGCCGGAGGACGAAGCCCGAACCGCCCAGCCCGGTGCCGCGGGTGGTAACCAGTGTCGCGCCGTTGGCGGTCGGCGCGCTCCAGGCGTTCAGCTCGGCCGTGCCGGCGTCGGGCGGCAGGTCGTCCACGACCCACAGGTAGGTTTCCCGCCCGGCCAGCCTGCCCTTCAGCAGGCCCGCGACCGCGTCCGGCCCAAAGCCGGCGGTCGCGATGCCGAGGCTTTCGGCGATGACCTGCCGCTGCGCGCCCAGGTCCTGCCCCTTGGCGGCACTCAGCCACATGATGCCGCCGGGATAGGCCGCGCCGAAGCGCCGGGCGTATTCCTCCGCCAGCAGGGTCTTGCCGATGCCGCCCATGCCCTGCACCTGGACGAGCCCGACGCTGTCGCCGGTGATCAGCGCGATCCGGTTCTTCGACAGGCGCCCGTCGATCCGCCACATGTCGGGGAAGCGGCCGACGAACCGGCTGGACCCGGCGCGCGGGTTGCCGCCGTGCCAGAGCGGGCCGCCGAACGCCTGGACCTCGCCGAAGCTGCCGGCCAATCCCTCCAGCAGGGCGGCGGCCCGGTCGGCCAGCTCCTCGGCCGGGGCGCCGCGCGCATCGACATATTTCTTCGCCAGGATATCGGCCGGCTGGAGATGCCCGGCGCCCGCCTCCGGGTTCAGCGCCAGGATGCGGCGCTCGACCGTCCTGCCGTCGGGGAACTCGTGCAGGGCGGCGACGAGGGCGGAGGTCAGCTCCCACTGGCAGGCGCGGCGGGTCGGGTATATGGCCGAGTACCAGGCCACCAGCATCCGCGCGCGGCCGAGCCCTTCCACGATCCGCCGCCGGATGGACTGCCCGTCCGTGATCTCCGTCTCGTCATGGAAGACGCGGAGCTTCCGGGACTTCAGCGCCGTGATGACCGGCAGCGCCGCGTCGCGGTCGGCGTGGGCATAGCTGAAAAAGACATCATAGTCCGCGTCCATCGCACGCCCCCGCCCGTGACTGGCCGGCCGCGACGGCGCCAAGCCTCTGGTATCAACCGACACGGGTAAAATAGCAGCGGGCATGATCCGACGGGAGTCCTTTCCGGAAGTTTCGCCACTTCCAAAGGGAGCTGCCACCGTGCCCGCCGGCCCGGAGCGCACGCGACAGTCCCGCGGCGAACCCATCCCTCGGTTGACCCGCCCGTCCAGGCGCCCACTTTGCAGAGTATTTGACAATGCACAGGCATTCGGCGCACAGTTCGCGCGCCGTCGCACCCCGCGAGGCGGCCGAGCAAGGAGTTACCAGCTCCCCACCCGGCCTGACCACCGATCAACCCGCTTAAGGAAGATTATCGATGGCTACCGATCCGAATAGCACAACCGGCGCCTTGTTGCGCCAATCTTTGTTCTCCGCCGCCGCAGGGGTCCCGATCCCTGCGGCGGCGGGAACACCCGTTCCCGATCCGCGCCGTCACCGTCAGCACCGAGACCGTCCGCGCGGCACCCTCCGCGGTTCCTGACCGCGACCAGGCTCCGGCAAGTCCCATCAGGTCCCGAGGCCGGGAGTCCCGGCCCGCTTTCGGCGAGCGCCCGGCGCTTTCCGGAAGGCGCTCTCCCGTTGCCGACGCTTCCGAACGCGCGTGAAGGTCCCATCCCCATGCAGAACGATACCGCCGATGCCTCGGGCGCCGGCGACTCCACCGATGTCGCCGACCCCGCCACCACCACCACCACTACCACCGCCGCCCCGTCGGCCGTGATGACCCTCGCCCTCGACGTCGTCGGCCTGCTGCGCGACACCGGGCTGGCCGTCGTCGAGCCCGAGCCGACCCCCGCCATGGTCGCCGCCGGCGTGGCCGCCTCCGGCCTCGGCGCCGACCGGGTCCGCGCCGTCTTCAAGGCCATGCTGGCGGCGGGCGGAACGGTCGCCGGCCGGGTCCAGTAGCCCGGACCGGCCCCGGTGGTCCCCTACCGCTACCCGGCGTGCCGCTGGCGCACGCTGAACCCCCAGCTCGACCCGCTGCTGACGGTCTGGTGGAGCGTCCAGCGCCCCTGCGAGGGCCGGCAGCCGCGCTGGTCCGAGATCGAGCGCCGCCTGTGGATGCCGTTCCGCCGCCGCCTGATCCTGGTCCGCGACGGTCCGCGCGCCGACCCGCCGTTCTGCCTCGCCCTGTTCCCGCTGGCCGCCGAACTGCTCGGCCTGCCCGCCGGCTTCCAGGGCACCGCCTGGGCCAGCCGCGCCCAGGCGGACCGGATCGGCTGCCTCACCCTCAACGCGGCGGCGGCCCAGGCCGCGGCCTCCGGCCCGATCCCGCCCGGCCCCCGCCGCCGAGCGGGACGGCATGCTCAAGGCCGTCGCCGTGCCCCTCGAGCCGGAGCCGGACGGCACCATCGCCCACGACCGCCCGGTGCTGATCGCGGTCGCGTGGCCGGACCCGAGGCGGCCAGACCCCTTCTGATGAATCGCGCCGGATCAGAAGGTCGCGGGAGAAGGTCGGGGCTTGCCGATGGTTGCGGGAGTATGCTGTTGTTCGCGCGACCATCACCCGACCGGCGCCCGCGACGATGCAAGCCTCCGACTCCCTGTACCACCGCCTGTTCTCCGACCCGGTGATGATCGAACAGCTCGTGCGCGGCTTCCTGCCCGCCGGGATCGCCGCCCTGCTGGACTTCACCCGGCTCGAACGGGTCAACGCCAAGTTCCACGCCGCCCGCGGCGACCGGCGCGAGGGCGACGTGATCTGGCGCGTGCCGAGCATCCGGGCCACGCGACGCTGCGGCTGGCGTTCGGCGAGGTGGTGGCGCACGCAGTCGCGGGTCTGGTCGGCGGCCGGGAGGCCGCGACGGTGCCGATGGATATCGAGGAGGTTCAGGGCATGCTGGCGGAACGCATCAAGAAGTGGGAACGGGAACTCCTCGCCAAAGGCGAGGCCAGGGGCGAGGCAAAGGGCATTGCCAAGGGCATTGCCCAGGGCGAGGCCAAAGGCGTCGCGCTTGGCCGGGCCGCCATGCTCAAGCGCCAATTCACCCGACGCTTCGGTGTCCTGCCGGCGGATGTGGAACGGTTGATCGATACCGCGACGCCGGATCAACACGACACCTACATGGACCGCCTGATGGACGCCCAAGCACCGAGCGACGTTTTCCCCGGCCTCCTCCGCCCCGGCGAGTGACCCGGTTCTCCGGCCGGAACGGACGATTCCCCGCTTCATCTTCTGCGGTGCGTGGGGCCGTGGCCCGACGCATCGCGGAACGTGTCGCGGGCCGGGTTCGCATACCAGGACGGCGCATCCCGCGAAGTCCTCGTCGGAACGCCTCGGCGATCACGGTTTTTCCGTAGATGGAATAACCAAATGCTGGGCTTCTGTGACATCGTCACGGAACAAAACTCGCCAGCCGCCGTTAACCACGATGTTAACCGGATAATAACCACGGTCGTTCAGGGTGGAGGTCATCAGCCAAGCTCGCGAAACCTCCAAGATGGTGCTGTCATGTGGAACAGCTTTTCCAAGGATTGGGCGCGTTGGTCGCCCGCAGAACGCTTCGTAGCCCGCATGGTTTTCCTTGCCGTGACGGTCGGCGCCGCAAGCCAGGCGGTCATCCACGTCATCTGACTTATATGGTGTAAGGACCGTGTCCTTTCATCTTGTCCTTTGACCTTCGCCGCCATTTCATACGTTGTTCGAAGCCCGGCGCATGCGTTTGCGCCATTTTACCCTCCGCCTGGATCGTTGTAGTCATCTGCCCGGGCGCCAAGTGCGCCTCGGAAGGACCAGGACGAAGAAGGCACCGTGGCCAAACGGTGCTGCGCGGAGGAAACAATGGCCGAATCTACCCAGACTCCCCTGCTGACCCGGAGCTACGTCCACGGCGCGTCGCGGACGCCGCTGATCGGCGACACCATCGGCTTCCATTTGGACCGCATGGCCGAGCTGTCGCCGGACGCCGACGCCCTCGTGGTCCGGCATCAGGGCGTCCGCCTGACCTACGCGCAGTTCAAGGCGGAGGCCGACCGGCTGGCCGCCGGCCTGATCGCGCTGGGACTGAAGCCCGGGGACCGCATCGGGATCTGGTCGCAGAACAATTCCGAATGGGTGCTGACCCAGTTCGCCACGGCCAAGGCCGGTCTGGTGCTGGTCAACATCAACCCGGCCTACCGCACCCACGAGCTGGAATACGCGCTCAACAAGGTCGGCTGCAAGGCGCTGATCCTGGCGGCGGCCTTCAAGAGCAGCGACTATCTGGGCATGCTGCGGCAAGTGGCTCCCGAGCTGGACCGCTGCGAGCCCGGCCATCTCGATTCGCACAAACTGCCGACCTTGCGGACGGTGATCCGGCTTGGCACCGACCGCACCGCCGGCATGCTCAACTTCGCCGATATCGCGGCCGGCGCCCGGGACGAGCATTTCGCGGAACTGGAGCGGCTGCGCGACGTGCTCCAGTTCGACGACGCGATAAACATCCAGTTCACCAGCGGGACCACGGGCAATCCCAAGGGCGCCACGCTGACCCACCACAACATCCTGAACAACGGCTTCTTCATCGGCGAGGCGATGCGGCTGACCGAGCGGGACCGGCTGTGCATCCCCGTGCCGTTCTACCACTGCTTCGGCATGGTGCTGGGCAACCTCGCCTGCGTCACCCATCGGGCCTGCATGGTGATCCCGGGCGAGGGCTTCGACGCCGAGGCCGTCCTGTCCACCGTGCAGGAGGAGCGCTGCACCGGCCTGCACGGCGTGCCGACCATGTTCATCTCGATCCTCAACCATCCCCGGTTCAAGGAATTCGACCTGACCACCCTGCGCACCGGCATCATGGCCGGCTCGCCCTGCCCGACCGAGGTGATGAAACGGGTCGCCGACGAGATGAACATGGGCGAGATCACCATCGCCTACGGTATGACGGAGACCAGCCCGGTCAGCTTCCAGAGCTCGGTGGACGATCCGCTGGAGCGGCGCGTCTCGACCGTCGGCCGCATCCAGCCTCACCTGGAGGTCAAGGTCGTCGACGCCGAGGGCAGGATCGTCCCGGTCGGCACGCCCGGCGAGCTGCTGACCCGCGGCTACTCGGTGATGCTGGGCTACTGGGGCGACGAGGAGCGCACCCGCCAGGCGATCGACGCCAGGCGGTGGATGCATACCGGCGACCTCGCCACCATCGACGCCGAGGGCTATTGCAACATCGTTGGCCGGATCAAGGACATGGTGATCCGCGGCGGCGAGAACATCTACCCGCGCGAAGTCGAGGAGTTCCTCTACACCCATCCGCGGATCAAGGACGTCCAGGTCTTCGGCGTCCCGGACGAGCGGTTCGGCGAGCAGCTCTGCGCCTGGATCCATGTCCAGGACGGCGAGACCCTGACCGAGCAGGAGGTGCTGGAGTTCTGCCAAGGCAGCATCGCCCACTACAAGGTGCCGCGCTACGTCCGCTTCGTCGAGGGCTTCCCCATGACGGTGACCGGCAAGATCCAGAAATTCATCATGCGGCAGAAGATGATCGAGGAGCTGAAGCTGGAGGCCGCCAAGACCGCCTGAACCGCGCTCTCGCCAATGTGAAGGGCCTCCGGGTGTTTGCCGGCGCCCGGAGGCACCACATGGCAGGAGTACCGACGACTCAGGAGGATCAAGCGTGATGGCCGCAGATCGGCAATTGGCACAGGCGACTTTCGGCGGCGGCTGCTTCTGGTGCACCGAAGCGGTCTTCCAGCAGCTCCGCGGCGTGGAGAAGGTGCAGTCCGGCTATGCCGGCGGGCATGTCGAGAATCCCACCTACGAGCAGGTCTGCACCGCCCGGACCGGGCATGCCGAAGTGATCCAGGTCACCTACGACCCGGAGGTAATCTCCTATCGCGACCTGCTGGAAGTGTTCTTCACCACCCACGACCCGACCACCATGAACCGCCAGGGCAACGATGTCGGCCCGCAGTACCGCTCGGTCATCTTCCACCACGACGCGGAACAGGAGCAGACCGCGCGCGAGGTGATGAAGTCCTTCGGCGAGCGGCGGATCTGGGACCGCGCGGTCGTGACCGAGCTGGCTCCCCTGCCCGTATTCTATCCGGCGGAGGCGTACCATGACGACTATTACGCCCGCAACTCGGCCCAGCCCTATTGCCAGGTCGTGATCGCGCCGAAGGTCGCCAAGGTCCGCAAGCAGTATATGGACCGCCTGAGGGGGACCGCCTGAGGGCGTGATCCGCGGGACGGGGCCGGCCTACGACGCCTGCCCCGATTTCCCCAGCGCATCCTCCACATACAGCTTCCGGACCGCGACATAGGCCACGACGGTCAGCGGCGTCGCGAAGATCACCCCCAGGATGCCGAACATCAGGCCGAAGGCGACGACCGCGAACAGGGCGAGCGCGGGCGGCAGGGAGACCATCCTGCGCTCCACCATCGGCATGATCAGATTGCCTTCGACCTGCTGGATGACGATGTACAGGACCAGAGTATAGACGACCGTGGACATGTCCACGGTGGAAGCGGCGAGCAGCGCCGGGATCGCGGTCGCGAAGGCTCCGACCAGCGGCACGAACTCGCCGAGCCCGGCCAGCAGGCCGAGCGCCAGGGCCGATGGCACGCCGAGCAGCCACAGGCCCAGGCCGGTCAGCGCCCCGACCATCAGCATCGCGATGAACTGGCCCTTCAGCCACTTGCCCAGCGCCTCCCCCATGGCGTCCAGGACCTCGCGCGTCCGGGCCTCCGCCGCCTTCGGCACCAGGGCGACCACACCCTCCCGGTAGAGGCCCGGCTGAGCCGCGAGGTAGACGCCGCCCGCGACCAGCAGCAGCACGTTGCCGAGCCCGCCGACCACCGTCATCAGCAGGCTTCCCGCCTCGCGGACCATACCGCCCGAAACGCTGGCGGGATCGACCCCGCTGACGGCGTCGAGCGCCGCCCGCCCCCAGGACGAGCCCTCGAGTTGTTCGCGGACGCGCCCCCAAGCCTCGGGAACGACCCTGGTCAGTTGCTCGACTTGGCTCGACACCTGCGCACCGAACAGCCAGCCGCAGACTCCCGATATCACCACGATCGCCAGAAGCACCACCGCCAGCGCCCAGCCGGCCGACAGCGGGGTATGCTCGGCCAGCCAGTCGGCGGAACGCTTCAGCAGCACGGCCAGCAATATGGCGCCGAACACCAGCAGCAGGACGTCGATGATCTGCCACGCCATGAGGACGAGGCCGACGACCAGCACGACGACCAGTAGCAGGCGGGTGAAGCGTCCGGTCGTCAGGGCGCTGTCGATGGGCATGGTCGCGAACTCCGGCGTTGGCGGTAAAGGCGATAAATCGCCTTCCCAACGTTACCCGATCGAGAATGTTTCCACCCCATGCGGGACGAATCCGGCCGACGCCTGTTGTCCTGTATACGATCGCGTTTGCGGACGCGGCACATCAAGATCAAGGAATTCAACATGACCGACGACCGGACCGAAGGCTCGATGAAGAAGATGAAGGGCGACCTGAAGGAAGGCGCCGGTAACCTGACCGGTGACAGCAAGCTCCAGTCCGAGGGCAAGTCCGACAAGGCCGAAGGCAAGATCCAGAACGCCCTCGGCGGCATCAAGGACGCGCTGACCGGCAAGAAGTAAGCGGATCGCTGAACCCCGTTCAGCTTGACGCCGCAACGGAACGGCCTCGGCCCCTACCAGGGCCGGGGCCGTTTTCATATGTCCAGTTCGGCCATGTGGAATGAGACTAAAGAGACCGTAGGTCGGCTAGTGGTCCTGCACAGTGTTTTTGACGACGTTCGGCGGAGCGGAGTGCCGTAGGTCGGCCTTCGCCCGTCAGGGCGAACGCCGACACCCTGCGTCAACGCTCCGGCCACGCTGTCGGCGTCGACCTTCGGCCGAGGCCGACCTACGATAAATCAATCAAAACCACTGTGCCGAGCCACTAGAGCGAAGCGCCAGCCGACAAGCAGGCGCGTTGGTGTCGGCTGCCGCTTCGCTCTAGCCGACCTACGGATGTATTCGACGATCTGTCGCCGTCACCGCGCCCCCGTCGCGAACCCCACCCGCTCCGGCCTGCCTTCCAGGCTCAGCACCGCCTCGGCGGGGGCCGTCCGGCTGATCACACGGCCGCGCCGCAGCACGAACAGCCGGGTCGCCTTCAGGCGGATCGCCTCGACCGGGTCGCGTGCCTGGAGCACCACCATGTCGGCGTTGCAGCCCACATCCAGCCCGTAGCCTTCCAGGCCCATCAGGCGCGCCGGGTTCTCGGTCACGGCGCGGAAGCAGGCGTTCATGCCGTCCACCGAGGTCATCTGCGCCACGTGGAGCCCCATGTGGGCGACTTCCAGCATGTCGCCGGAACCCAGCGAGTACCACGGGTCCATCACGCAGTCGTGGCCGAAGGCGACCGTCAGGCCTGCCGCCATCAGCTCCGGCACCCGTGTCATGCCGCGCCGCCTGGGGTAGGTGTCGTGGCGGCCCTGGATGGTGATGTTGATCAGCGGGTTGGAGATCACGCCCAGCCCGGCCTCGGCCATCAGCGGGATCAGCTTGCTGACATAGTAATTGTCCATCGAGTGCATGGACGTCAGGTGCGAGCCCACGACCCGGCCGCCCAACCCCAGCCGCCGGGTCTCGTAGGCCAGGGTCTCGACATGCCGCGACAGCGGGTCGTCGGTCTCGTCGCAATGCATGTCAACCCGAAGGCCCCGCTCGGCCGCGATCTCGCACAGCATGCGGACCGAAGCCGCGCCGTCCGCCATGGTGCGTTCGAAGTGCGGGATGCCGCCGACCACGTCGACGCCCATGTCCAGCGCCCGCTCCAGCAGTTCCGGAGCACCGGGATAGCGCAGGTAGCCGTCCTGCGGGAAGGCCACGAGCTGGAGATCCAGGTACGGCGCCACCCGCTGCCTGACCTCCAGCAACGCCTCGACCGCCAGCAGGCGCGGGTCGCAGATGTCCACATGGCTGCGGATCGCCAGGAGCCCGCGCCCGACCGCCCAGTCGCAGTATTCAAGCGCCCGCTCGACCAGCGCCTCGCGGGTCAGCAGCGGCTTCAGCTCGCCCCACAGGGCGATGCCCTCCAGCAGCGTGCCGGACCGGTTGACGCGGGGCAGGCCGTAGCTCAGCGTCGCGTCCATGTGGAAGTGGGAATCGACGAAGGGCGGAGTCACCAGACGGCCCGTCGCGTCGATCTCCTCGCCGGCCCGGGCATCCAGCGCCGGCTGCACGGCGGCGATGCGGCCGCCGGTCACGCCGATATCGATGCCGGTCCTGCCGTCGGGCAGGTTGGCGTTGCGGACGATCAGGTCGAACATCAGTGTCGCTCCCCTTTGCGGAACGGAATCATCAGCGCCCGCGGATAGGCCGCGCGCCGCGACATCACCACGAGGGCCAGGATACTCAGCAGGTAAGGCAGCATCAGGAACACCTGGTAAGGCAGGGCCGGCCCGACGATCTGCTGGAGCCGCAGCTGGAACGCATCGAAGGCGGCGAACAGCACCGCGCCCAGCAGAGCCTTGCCCGGCCGCCACGACGCGAACACCACCAGCGCGATGCAGATCCAGCCCCGGCCGTTGATCATGTTGAAGAAGAAGGCGTTGAACGCCGACAGCGTCAGGAAGGCCCCGCCGACCGCCATCAACGCGCTGCCGCACACGACGGCGCCGATGCGCACCGCCGTGACGTCGATCCCCTGTGCCTCCGCCGCAGCGGGGTTCTCGCCGACCATGCGCACCGCCAGCCCCGCCGGAGTCCGGTAGAGCACCCAGGCCACCAGCCCGACCGCCGCCAGGGCCGCATAGGTCAGCGGGGTCTGGTTGAACAGCGCCGGCCCGATCACCGGGATGTCCGACAGCACGGGCACGGCGAAGGGCTGGAACGGCTCGACCGTGGGCGGGCTCGACACCTGGGGCAGCGCCATGCGGTAGACGTAATAGGACAGGCTGGTGCCCAGCAGGGTCACCCCGATCCCGGTGACATGCTGGGACAGTCCGAGCGGCACCGTCAGCAGCGCGTGCAGAAGCCCGAGCAGCGCGCCCGCCAGGGCCGCGACCAGCACGCCGGTCCACAGGCCGGCGCCCTGGTAGACGGCCATCCAGCCGGCCATGGCGCCGAGCGTCATGATCCCCTCGATGCCGAGGTTCAGCACCCCGGCCCGCTCGCACACCAGCTCGCCCAGCGTGCCCAGGATATAAGGGGTCGCGATGCGCAGCGTCGCCGCCCAGAAGGTGGCGGACAGCAGCAGGTCGGCGATATCGCCCATCATGGCCGGGTCTCCAGACTGTACTTCACGGCGACCGCCGGATGCGGTAGCGGACCAGGAAGGACGACACCAGCACGCACAGCAGGCTGACCGCGACCAGCACCTCCGCGATATAGTTCGGCACCGGCACGGTCCGGCTCATGGCGTCGGCGCCGACGAACACCGCCGCCACGAACACCGACGCCGCGACCACGCCCAGCGGGTGGAGCTGGGCCAGCATCGCCACCACGATCCCGCTGTAGCCGAAGCCCGGCGACAGGTCGAGCGTCAGGTAGCCCCGCAGGCCGGCTATCTCGGCGGCACCGGCCAGCCCGGCCAGCCCGCCCGACAGCACCGCCACCTTCAGCATCACCCGGTTGACCGGGATGCCGGCGAAGGCCGCCGCCGCCGGGTTGGCGCCGACCGCCTTGATTTCGTATCCCCAGGTCGTCCGGGTGTTCATGATCCAAAGGGCCACCGCCGCGACCAGCGCCAGCACCAGCCCGGCATGCAGCCGCGACCGTTCCAGCAGGCGCGGCAGTTCCGCTTCCGGCAGGACCGGGGCGCTTTGCGGCCAGCCCATGCCCATCGGGTCCTTCAGCGGCCCTTCCAGCATCATGGAGACGAACAGAAGCACCACGAAGTTCAGCAGCAGCGTGGTCACCACCTCATCGACGCCCAGCCTTGTCTTCAGCAACGTCGGGCCGACCAGCAGGGCCGACCCGGCCAGCGCGCCGCCGAGCAGCGCCGCCGGCAGCAGCGCCCAGCCCGGCAGGTCCAGAATGCCGCCGCCCAGCACGACGGCGACCAGCGCCCCGGCATAGAGCTGCCCCTCGGCGCCGATGTTCCACAGCTTCGCGCGGAACGCCACCGCCGCCGCCAGCCCGGTCAGCATCAGCGGCGTCGCCCGGGTCAGCGTCTCGGCCAGCGCGAAGCGGCTGCCCAGCGCGCCCTGGAACAACAGCGCGTACGCCTCCCCCACGCCGGTCCCGGTCCAGGCGATCAGCGCCGCGCACAGCGCCAGCGCCGCGACGACCGCGCCGGCCGGGGCCAGCACCCGCAAGGCCGCGGACGGGTGCGCCCTCGGTTCAAACCACATCTTCAGGCCACATCTTCAGGCCACATCTTCAGGCCACATCCTCAATCCGCTTCCGAAAGTTCTTCCCAATGCCCGGCCATCGCCAGCCCGAGCCGGCGGATGGTGACCCCGGCGCGCGGCTGGAGGGGGGACAGCCGGCCGCGGTGGATCACGGCGACCTGGTCGGCGAGCGACAGGATCTCGTCCAGATCCTCCGAGATCAACAGCACGCCGGCTCCGGCGGCGCGGGCGTCCAGCAGCCGCTCGTGCACATAGGCCACCGCGCCGACGTCGAGGCCCCGGGTCGGCTGGTTGGCCAGGATCAGCCCCGGTCCGTAGCTCAGGGTCCGGCCCAGGATCAGCTTCTGCATGTTGCCACCCGACAGCAGGCGCGACACCGCGTCCGGCCCCGGGCAGCGCACGTCGTAGTCCCGGATGACGCTCTCCGCCCGCTCGCGCGCGGCCCCCCGCTTCAGGAAACCGAGGCGGGAGAACTCCGGCAGCCGGTAGCGCTCGGCGATCAGGTTTTCCCAAACCGTCATGTCGCCGACCAGCCCGGTCGCGTGCCGGTCCTCCGGGATGCGCGCCACCCCACGGCGGATCATGTCACCCGGTCCGGCCGAGCCGACCTCGTCGCCCAGCACCTGAAGCCGCCCGGCGCCGGGGACGATCAGGCCGCTGACCAGGTCGGCCAGGACCGACTGCCCGTTGCCCGATACGCCGGCGATGCCGACGATCTGGTGCCGGCGGACGGTCAGGTCCACCGTGTCCAGCCCGGCCGTACCCGCCGCCGCGGTGACGCCGGACAGGACCAGCACCGGCTCCCCGGCATCCATCGGCTCGACGGTGGGCGCCTTCAGGGTGCGGCCGATCATCAGCTCGGCCAGCTCGCCCCGGCTGGTCTCCGCGGTGCGCCGCAGCGCCACCAGACGCCCGCCGCGCAGCACGCCGACCACGTCGCTGGCGGCCATCACCTCGTTCATCTTGTGGCTGATGAAGACGACCGCCAGGCCTTCCGCCGTCAGCAGCTTCAGGGTGGCGAACAGGCGCTCGCTCTCCTGCGGGGTCAGCACGGCGGTCGGCTCGTCCAGGATCAGGATGCGGGCGTCGCGGTAAAGCGCCTTCAGGATCTCGACCCGCTGGCGCTCGCCGACCGATAGCGAGCCGACCCCGGCGTCGGGATCGACCGCCAGGCCGAACCTCTCCGCCAGTTCCGCCAGCCTGCGCCGGCCCCGGCCGCGGTCCGATCGGAGGCGCCAGAGCGGCTCCGTTCCCAGGATCACGTTGTCCAGCACTGTCAGGTTGTCGGCCAGCGTGAAATGCTGATGGACCATGCAGATGCCGGCGGCCAGGGCCGCCTTGGGCGAGCCCGGCGGAAGCGGCCGGCCGAACGCCTCGATATGTCCGGCATCGGCCACGTAATGGCCGAACAGGATGTTCATCAGCGTGGTCTTGCCGGCGCCGTTCTCGCCGAGCAGGGCCATCACCTGACCGCCGCGAAGCTCCAGCGAGACGTCGTCGTTGGCGACCAGCGGCCCGAAACGCTTGGTGATGCCGGCGAGCCGGAGGACGACCTCCGGCCCTCCGGCGGAAGAAGACTGCGTCACCCCGGGGCCGCCTACAGCGACGACTTGGGCTCGCCGTCGTTCACCTTCACGGTGAAAGCTCCGCTGCGGATCTGCTCCTCGCGCTCCCTGACCTTCGCCACCGCCTCCTCCGGGACCTTGCCCTCGAAGGTGCCGAGCGGCGCCAGGCTCGATCCCATGAACTTCATGGTGCTGAACTGGCCGTAATCCTCGCCGATGAACTTGCCCTCGCGCACCGCGGCGATGGCCCGGAAGATGGTCGGCTCCATGTGCCACAGGGCGCTCGCCACCACCGTCTCCGGGTATTGCGGCTGGGTGTCGATGACGTTGCCGATGGCCAGCTTGCCGCGCTCCTTGGCGGCGTCCGACACGCCGAAGCGCTCGGCGTACAGGATGTCGGCGCCCCGGTCGATCATCGCGAAGGCGGCTTCCTTGGCCTTGGGCGGATCGAACCACGAGCCGATGAAGCTGACCATGAACCGGATGTCGGGCTTCACCTCCCTGGCGCCGTCCATGAAGGCGTTCATCAGCCGGTTCACCTCGGGGATGGGGTAGCCGCCGACCATGCCGATGATGCCCGACTTGGACATGGCGCCCGCGATCATCCCGGTCAGGTAGGCCGGCTCCTGGATATAGTTGTCGAACACCGAGAAGTTGTTGGCGACCGGCCCGAAGCTCGACCCCATCAGGAAGGCGGTCTTGGGATAGTCCTTGGCGACCGCGCGCGCCGGCCGCTCGACCGCGAAGGCCTCGCCGACGATCAGCTGCTGGCCGCCCTCGGCATACTGCCTCAGCACCCGCTCGTAGTCGGTCGCGGCGACGGACTCGGCCCAGACATACTCGATCTCGCCGCGGCCCTCGGCCTCCTTCAGGGCCTTGTGGATGCGGCCGACCCATTGCTGCTCGATCGGAACGGTGTAAACGCCCGCAACCTTGACCTTCGCCTGCGCCAGGGCGGCGCCGCTTCCCAGGGCCGCCGCGCCCGCCAGGGCTCCCGCCACCGCAAGCACGGTCCGCCGCCCGATCATCCGTCCCATCGTCTTCCCCATTCCGTCAGCCCCTCGTAACCGGCATCATCGCGCCGGCACCCCAAGCAACCCCCATGCCATCCCGGCCATCAGCGGCGGTACGGGTGTTTCGGGCTGGTACTCGGGTACTCCGGCATGACGATTTCCCGGGCACCGCCTGCTTTCCAGGCGCTGGCGGGCGTAACCTAGCCTGGAAGATGCCGGCACGCTCCCGGCCAAAAGCGGTATGACCAATAAACCGTCCAGCTCAGCCGTCCAGCATGCTGGACAGGTTAGAAAGCTATGTATACGGCCGGGCCGTTCACGGAACGGCCGACCTGAGTTCCTTGGCGGCAGGAATCCGGAAGGTCGGAAGATCGTTGAAGAACCTCTGCCCCGGCTTCTCGACCAGACGGTAGGTCAGTTCCGCGACGAGGACGACGGCGATCACGTATGCCAGCGTGAAGATGTCCATCATCCATGCTTCGCCGAACACCAGGACTTCCGCCTCGCCGCCGTCGCGCGCCAGGGACGACTTCAGCCGCCAGCCGGTCATCTTCTCGATGATGTTGGCCCCCTTCATCATCAATTCGATGCCGAAGCCGTGGATCATGTAAATGGAGAACGAGAGCTCTCCCAGCCTGCGCATGGGGCGGGTATTCAGCAGCCTCGTGAAGATCCCGCAGCCGGAGGCGAAGACATGGATCACGGCGCCGAACAGCAGCGGCGCGGCCATGCTCGCCGGACCGACGCCGACCAGGGAAACGAACAGGACCACGGCGACAAGGGATGCCGCCTCGGCCAGGGAACCGAACCGGGAGCCGGTACCGGCCGCTTCGTCTCCGGACCGGCGAAGCCGACAGACCAGGTGCCCGACGGTGAAGCCGAACAGGCAGCGGAGCACGCCGAACTCCTGCTGGGTGTCCATGTAGGTGGGCGAGAAGGTAAACACGGCGAACGCGCCGGCGGTCGCCAGCACGCCCAGCACCACGGCGATCCGCGACCTGAAAGCCAGGAGCCCCACGGCGAAGATGGCATAGACGACGAACTCCGCGCTGATCGACCAGCTCGGCCCGTTCCACGACATGCCGATGTCGTGGATTCCGGTGGCATGGATGAGCAGGATGTTCGTGACCAGCGACGGAAGCGATGTTTCACCCGTGAACGGGGCATGGGAGGCATCGCCATACCAGCCGCTCAGCATCAGCTTCATCGTTTCGAGCGCGACGAAGAGAAACAGCACGAAAAGATGCAGCGGCCAGATCCGGCCGATCCGCCGAACCATGAATTCCGCTGCCGAGCCCCAGTCCAAGATCCTGCCGCCATAGGAGTGGGTTATGACAAAGCCGCTCAGCACGAAGAAAAAGTCGACGAACAGGTAACTGTTGCGAAGGAACGGAAGATCATAAAGATGCCCGAGCACCGGAAGGTGCATCAGGGCGACCAGGATGGCGCAGATTCCGCGCCAGCTGTCGAGAGAATGGAAACGCACTGGTGCCTCCGAAGGTTATCGGAAACCGATCCCTGACCGGAACGGCGGTGCACCATGCTTTTTAAGAAAATGCGCGTAAACTGCTTTTCCGGGAACGGCCCAGGCCGTACCTCCCCTGCGACAAGCGCCGCAAGGAAGTACGTCGCTCAGGATCGCGAAAGGGTTGTCCGCCCCCTTCACGCCGAAAGCGCCGCCTGCCGCTCCCGTCTCGTACCGGCGGCGTACCACAGCGTCACCGCCAGCGCGGCCGCCAGGAACGGCAGGGCGCCGTAGTTGACCGCCTGCCAGCCCAGCGCATTGAGCAGGCCGGCGGACCCGAAGGAGGCGACGGCGGCGCAGGCCGCGATCGAGGTCTCGGCGAAGCCCTGCACCCTGCCGCGCTCCTCCGGGCGGTAGGACCGGGTCAGCAGGGTGGTTCCGGCGATATACATGAAGTTCCACCCCACGCCGAGCAGCACCAGGCCGGCCTGGAAGTTCAGCAACTGCTGGTCCCAGGCGGAGACGGCGGCGCTCAGGCCCAGGATCACGGTCCCCAGAGCCGCGATAGCCGGCGCTCCCAAGCGGTCGATCAGGCGCCCGGTGAAGAAGGACGGAACGAACATGCCCAGCACATGGGCTCGGATGGTACCGGCCGCGTCGCCGACGGTCAGGTTGCAAGCGACCATGGCCAGCGGCGTGGCGTGCATCACCAGCACCATCACGGCATGGCCGACCGCCGCGCTCGCCAGGGCCGCCAGGAACACCGGCTGCCGGGCGATCTCGGCCATCGACCGCCCCTGCCCCGCCACCTCGGCCGCCTGCGCCTCCCGGGGCGCCATCAGGGCGAGCGGGATGAGCGTCAGGACGCTCAGCGCGGACAGTGCCAGGAACGAGCCGGCGAACAGCACCGGGGCGAACAGGTCCTTGGTCCACAAGGCCAGCGGCGGCGCGATCAGGGCCGCGACGATGCCGCCGGCAAGCACCAGCGAGACGGCCCGGCCGCGCCGTTCGGGCTCCACCCTGTCCACTGCCGCCAGCCGGTAGTACTGGGCCGCGGCCTGGTGCGCTCCCAGGACGACGTTTCCCAGGCAGAAGATCAGGAAGTCGGCACGGAAGATCCCGACCGCGCAGATCACGCCCCCGGCCGCCCCGGCCAGCGCACCGGCATGGAAGCCCGCCCGGCGGCCGTGCCGCTGCATCAGCAGCGAGATGGGCCGGGCCAGCACGATGTTCGACACCATAAGCAGGCCCACGGGAAAGGTCGCGAGCGCCGCGACCGGCGCGATGGTTTGGCCGATCAGCCCGGTCAGCGTGATGCTGATCATCAGGCCGGCCCAGAACAGCGCTTGGCAGACGCAGAGAATCAGGGCGTCGCGGCCCTCGCGCAGGATCCACATGATACTCTCCCCGGGCAATGCGTTTCAGGCCGCCGGCACCGCCGCTTCGGCCCGGAAATGGCTGCGATAATCCTGCGGCGTCACGCCGAGCCGGCGCAGGAAGGTCCGGCGCATGGTCTCGGCCGTTCCGAATCCCGCCGCCTCAGCGATCCGCTCCACCGGGTCTCGGGTGCGTTCCAGGCGGGCGCGGGCGGCGTCCAGGCGGGCGCCCTCGACGAACTTCTGGGGCGTCGTGCCGGTCTCCCGCAGGAAGACACGGGCGAAGTTGCGCGGGCTCATGCCGGCGCGGGCCGCCAGTTCCTCGACCCGGAGGTCCGCCGACGGGTTCGCGACGATCCGGTCCTGCACGGCGCGGACCGGCGACCCGGCGCCGGCCTCCGCCATCACGTGGCTGCTGAACTGCGACTGCCCGCCCGGCCGCTTCAGGAACAGCACTAGCTGCCGCGCGATCTCCAGCGCCGCCCGGTGTCCCCGGTCCTCCTCGACCATGGCCAGCGCCAGGTCCATGCCGGCCGTCACCCCGGCCGAGGTGTAGATGTCGCCGTCGCGGATATGCAGGGCGTCCGGCTCCAGCCGCACCCGCGGAAACGCCGCTCGGAACTCGTCGCACCGCGCCCAGTGCGTTACCGCCCGGCGTCCGTCGAGCAATCCCGCCGCGGCCAGCACGAAGGCGCCGGAACAGACCGACCCGAGCCGCCGAACGCGCGGGCGCATTCCGTGAAGCCAATCATGGACGCGGGGATCCGCGGCAGGCGCTCCGACGCCGACGCCGCCCGCCACCAGAAGCGTATCGATCCCGCCGGAGACCTCCGCGAAGCCGCGCTCCGCGACGAGCTGCATGCCCGACGAGGTGCGCATCGGGCCGGCCTCCAGCCCGATGATCTCGACCGGATACCCGGCATGGCAGAACACCTGGAGCGGTCCGGCCACGTCGAGGATCTGGACATCGGGATAGGCCAGCACGGCCATGCGGGGGCGCGGGATCGTCGTCATGGCGGCAGTATCCCACCACCGCGAGGCTGGCAGCAATGACAAAGAGCCCACGCTTCCTGCCAACCCCAAGGCGCCACCCCGACTTTTCTCGGACGTCAATCCAATGGCGTAGGGCGGAGTACCGCACCGGCACCCCCACCGGGCGGAGTAGCGGTTCCGGGATTTTTACTACAATGCGCGGAGATGCACTCGACCAATCATCAATGGGATTGAAATGAAGATCACCGGGCTCCTGCTGTCCACCGCCGGTTTCCTCGGCCTCACCGCCGGCGCCGTCCTCGAGTTCAGCACCGGGAGCGGTCTCGACCGGCTGATCAATTACGGACTCGTGTCCGCCCTGCTCGACCATCGCATGCTGATCGTCCTGATCTCCGGCTTCGCCCTGGTCGCGGGCGCCGTGCTCTACGGCTTCGCGCTGACCCAGGAGGCGCTGGGCCGGATGACCGGAATGATCGGCGCCGCGATCGACGCCCCCGATACCTGCCCGGCGATGCCGCTCCTGCTGACCACCCCCGTGGCGCCGCCGGCCGACATCACCGCCCCGCGCCCCGCTCCCGGCGGCACGATCCTGAAGATGATGCCCGAAAGCGTCGTGCCGGACATCACTTCGCGCGACGGCATCGTGCGCGAGGGCGGCACCCGGGGCGCCTGATCCCCGGAAGCCCTGCCGTCCCGCGACTTCATCTCGAATGTACAGCACCTTTATAGAAGACGCTTCGTGTTGAAAAGGAGTCCCTTAACCATTGTTATCACATGATTGATCAGAACGCTGATTATCCAACCGACCGGTCCGACATTGCCCTCCGCGACGTATTCCCCCTCATCCGCGCCGCGACCGGAACCGGCCGGGGACGCATCCATCCCACTGTCCGCGAAGGTCCTCGACACGATGCCCGAGGTCGTGTTCGCGACCGACGCCGAGGGCAAATGGACCTACCTTAATCCGGCCTGGACGCGGATGACCGGCCTGCCGGTCGAAGGCTGCATCGGGCACCCGTACCATGACTTCGTCGCGCCGGAGGAACGGCAGGGCTCCCTGACCCGTTTTGCCGGGCTGCTCACGGAGCAAGCGACCCGCTACCGGCACCCGGTCTGCTTCCGGACCGCCGCCGGATCGCGCTGCTGGGTGGACGCGAGCGTCACGCTGGAGCGCGACGGGGAGGGCCGGCTGACCGGCAGCTACGGCTCGATGGTGGAGATCACGGCGCGCAGGCACGCCGACGCCGAGACGCGGGGCGAACAGGCGATCCTTGAAGCGATCGTCGGCGGCGCCCCGCTCGAGTCCATCCTGTCCCGGATCTGCCTGCTGTCCGAAGATCTCACCGGGCAAAGCCGCTGTTCGATCCTGCTGCTCGACCCGGACGGCGTCCATCTCAGGATCGCCGCCGCGCCGAGCCTGCCGGACGCCTACAACGCCGCGATCGACGGCGTCGCCATAGGGGCCGACACGGGGTCCTGCGGCAGGGCGGCCTCCACCGGCACACCGGTGATCGTCGCGGACATCGCGACGGACCCGCTGTGGGACGACTATCGCGACAGCGCCCTGCCCCATGGGCTGCAAGCCTGCTGGTCTTTCCCGATCATTGCGGACGGCGTCGTCCTGGGGACCTTCGGCACCTATTACGGGGTCGCCCGGGCGCCCGACGAATCCGAAATGGAGACAGCGGGCCGGCTCGCCAAGCTGGCCGCCGTCGCGATCATCCGAAGCCGAACCGACGAGGCCCTGCGCGTCAGCGAGGAGCGCTATGCCGTCGCGGCGCGCGGCGGCCATGTCGGCATCTGGGACGTCGATTTGGTCGGCGGGACCATCCATTGGAGCCCCCTTCACAAGCAGATGCTGGGGCTGGACCCGAGCGCCGATCCGGTCGGCGACACGGGATTCGGGATCCTGGGTGAAACGCTGGAGCGCCTGATCCATCCGGAGGACCTTGCGGGAGTCGCGGCAGCCTATGAATCCCATCTCGCCCACGGCACGCCCTATGACGTGACGTTCCGCATCCGCCGGCCTGACGGGGCGCTCCGCTGGATGCAGTCGCGCGCCGAGGCGGTCCGGGACGACGCCGGCCGCGCCGTCCGCATCGCCGGCAGCCTCCTGGACGTGACCGAGAAGATCGAGGCGGTCGAGGCGTTGCGCCGGAGCGAGCATCGCTTCCGGGACTTCACCGAGGTGGCGTCGGACTGGCTGTGGGAGACCAACACGGAGTTCCGGGTCACCTATGTTTCCGGCCGGGCCTTCGATACGCTTGGGATCGCCCCGGCGGACATGATAGGCCGGCAGTTGCGGGAGATGGTCTCGGAAAACACGGCGACACAGAGATGGCGGCGCTACTACGAGGACATCCAGGCCCGCCGCCCGATCGACTGTTTCGAGTTCTCCCACCGGCCACCGGGCGGCGACCTGCGGCATTTCCGGATCAAGTCGCGGCCGATCCTGGACGATCGCGGGGTGTTCCAGGGCTATCGCGGAACCGGCACCGACATTACCGCCGAGCGCAACTCGGCCGACGCGCTGCGCACCCGCGAACGCGAGCTGTCGGAAGCGCAGCGGATCGCCCGGACGGGCGACTGGCTGTGGCATGTGGGCGGCCGGCGTGTCGAATGGTCGGACGAGACCTACCGGATCTTCGGCGTGGACCGCCGGAGCTACGTCCCGGACTTCGAAAACGTATTCTCCTTCATCCATCCGGACGAGCGCGACGCGGTGATCGGCAGGGTGACCCGCTCCGTCGCGGAGAAAAGCCGCTCGGCCATGGAGTTCCGCATCAGCCGCCCCGACGGGGAGGAGCGGCATGTCTGGGCGCAGTGGCAGTTCAGCCGGGACGAGTCCGGCGAAGTCGCCCAGGTGTTCGGGGTCTGCCGGGACATCACCGAGCAGAAGAAGACGGAGGAGATGCTGCGCGCCGCCAAGGACGCGGCCGAGGCGGCGAGCCGCGCCAAGTCGGAATTCCTCGCCAGCATGAGCCATGAGCTGCGCACGCCGCTCAACGCCATCATGGGTTTCAGCGAGGTCCTGAAGGAACAGATCCTGGGACCGCTGAGTGAGCGCTATCGCGACTACGCCAGCGACATCCACCGCAGCGGCCAGCACCTGCTGGACCTCATCAGCGACCTGCTGAACATGGCGCGGATCGAGGCCCGCCAGATGGAGTTCCAGGAGGAGAGCATTCCCCTGTCGGAGATCGTGGACGAGGCTTTCCGCCTGACCCGCCTCTCCCCCGGCGAGGCGCAGCAAACCGTCACGAAAGCGCTGCCGGACCCGATGCCGGTGCTCCGGGCGGACCGCCGCGCGCTCAAGCAGGTGCTGATCAACCTGCTCGGCAACGCCGCCAAGTTCACCCCGAACAGGGCCGTATCGACCTCGCCGTGCGGCGCGACCCCGCCGACGGCGACCTGGAGATCACCATTTCCGACAGCGGAATCGGCATCCCGGAAAGCCGGCTGACGGACCTGGGCAAGCCGTTCAGCCGGGTGGAGAACGTGATGTCCCGGCGCTACCAGGGCAGCGGCATGGGCCTTTTCATATCCAAGACCCTGGTCGAACGCCACGGCGGAAGCCTGACGATCACCAGCGCCGAGGGACACGGCACCTCCGTCACGGTCCGGCTGCCGGCCGACAGGGTCGTGGCGCCTCATCTGGCCGGAACAAATCGAAACTCCCCGGACTTCGACCTGTAGGAGGCTGACCGCGACATAGCCGACCCGTTGCCCGGATACCCGATTTGAACCATCGCCCGTCCTTAATTTCAGCGTTTCGCCATTGCCGTTTCCATGATGATGCCCGGGCCGAGCCAAAGGGGGTCCGACGATGGGGATTGCTGGGAGAATTTCGCTGTTGCTGCTGGCCGGCTGCATGATCGCCGGGCCAGCAACGGCGGCGGACTTGAAGCAGGCGGATCGGGCGCCGGTCGGGCGGGTGGTCCGGCAGGAGGGCAGCACCGCGATCCTGCGCGACGACATCCGGTCTCCGCTGCTGATAGGCACTTCGGTCTTCACCGCCGACGTGATCGAGACCGGCTTCGCCTCACGGGTCACGGTGCTGTTCAGCGACGGCAGCAGCCTGAGCGCCGGCCCTGAAAGCCGCGTCCAGGTCTCGGACTACACGATCGACGCGCAGGGAAGGCGGACGTCGGCGCTCTTTTCCATGTTGTCGGGAATCGTCCGCGCCGTGGTCCGCCAGACCGGGTTCGGCAGCTTCGCGGTCCAGACCGACACGGCGGTCGCGTCGGCCCGCTCGACCGAATGGACGGCCGAGATCACGCCGGCCGCCACCGCGGTGCTCGGGCTGGAGGGCGTGGTTGAAGTGCGCAGCCGTTCCACGGGGACGGCCGTCACCCTGGCACCATCCCAGGGAACCGACGTGGCGGCAGGACGGGATCCGACGCCGCCCGTCACCTGGGGAGCCCCCAGGGTCGACCGCACGCTCCGCCTCCTCGGCCCGGCCTACCGTTGAGCGATGGGCAAGCATCGGCTGCTCGCAGCCCTCGCAGCCCTCGCAGTCCCGCTGGTCCTCGCCTGCCTGCGGCTGGCCGATGCCGAACCGGTGTGGCTGAGGGGGCTTGAAGGCCAGAGCCTGACGCTGCGCTATCGGCTACGCGGGCCGCTGGAGCCCTCGGGCATCGTGACGCTGCTGATGATCGACGACAGGACCCTTGCGGAGCATGGCCGCTGGCCGCTGTCCCGGCGGCTGATCGCCGACGCCGTGCGCCGGCTGGCGGCGGACGGCGCGCGGGTCGTCGCGATCGACCTGCTGTTCCCCGAGCCCGAAGCCCCGCTGCCGGCCGACGTCGCCGAGATCCTGGACGATGCACGCGGCGCGATGACGCAATCCGCGGACGGGCTCGCCGCCCGTATCGGCCATCTGCTGGAAGCGGCCGATCCAGACGGCGACTTGGCATCCGCATTGCGATCCGCCGGCGTCGGCGTGCTGGGGTTCGCCTTCGCCTTCGGCTCCGATGGCACGGGACCGACAGGCGGCGCATCGCCCGAAGTGCTCCGCGAAGCGGCGTTCCGCGTGGTGCGGGAGCCGGCCGTCCCGGACCCCCGGGACGGCGACCACCCGGCATCCATCATCGCTCCCGTGCCCATCCTCGCCGGATCGGCGGCGCTCGGACATGTCACGGTCCGGATCGACGCCGACGGTGTGTTGCGCCATGACCAGTCCGCGATCCGCTTCGGCGACGCCTGGTATCCGAGCCTGCCGGTCGAAGCGGTACGGAGATACAAGGACCTGGAGGCGGATCGGATGACCCTCCATGTCGGGGCCGGCATCCGGTTCGGCCAGGACTTCGTCGCCACCGACCGCCGGATGCGGCTGCCGGTCAACCATTACGGCCCGCCCGGCACGATCGAGACCCGGCCGCTGGCCGACCTGCTGGCCGACCGCATCCCGAAGGGTAGCTTCAGCGACCGGATCGTGCTGATCGGCGCGTCGGCCCAGGGCGTCGGCGACAGCTTCCACACGCCGTTCGGCCGGGCGCTGCCGGGCGCCGAACATCTCGCCACCGTGGTCGACAACCTGCTGACGGGGCGGACGCCCGCGGACCGGGCTTCCCTTCTGCCGGCCGACATCTCCGCCATACTTGCCGCCGGCCTGCTGGGTGCTGCGCTAGGAGCGGCGCTGACGCCGATCGCCGCGGCCCTCGGCACGGCGGCCCTGATCGCCGCCTGGCTCGCCGCGACGGCCGTGCTGTTCACCACGGCGGGGCTCTGGCTGGCGGTGACCTCGCCGGTGCTGGCGGCATCGCTGGGCTTCGCCCTGTTCTCCGCGAGGCGTTCACAGATCGGCGAGTCGGCGCGGCGGCTGGCCGAACGGCAGCGGCGCAACCTCATGCGGTATTTCTCGCCCGCGGTCGCCGAACGGCTGATGAACAGCAACAAGCCCGGGCTGGAGGACCGGACCCAGCCCGTGACCATCCTGTTCGTGGACCTGGTCGGGTTCACCGGCATCAACGAAAGGCTTTCGCCTGCCGAAGCGATGGACGTCCTGCGCGGCTTCTACCGGCAGGTGGAAACGGCGGTGCTCGACCGGGACGGCGTGGTCGACAAGTTCCTCGGCGACGGGGCCATGGCCATCTTCGGCATCCCGGAGCCGTCGCCGCGCGACGCCGCCCAGGCCTTGGCGGCGGCGCGCCAGATCGCCCGAGGCATGGACGGCTGGAACCGGGAGCTTGCGGCCGCCGGCCTGCCGCCGCTGACGGTGGCCATGGGACTCCATCTCGGACCGGTCCTGATCGGCGACACCGGCGGCACGCGCCAATTCACCTTCACCATAATCGGCGACGCGGTGAACGTCGCGAGCCGGCTGGAATCCATTACCCGCGAACTGGGCGTCACCATCGCCGCCTCGGACGCGGTGATCGAGGCGGCGCACTCGGCCGCCGGCAGCGCCGCGGTAGAGGGATTTGTCGAACTGCCGCTCCGGACGTTGCGCGGGCGGGAACGTCCGGTCGGCATCTGGAGCTGGCCGGCTCCGGTTGGAACGGCAGCGCGGCACGGCCTGTTATCGCCACCGGACCAGACCCGGTGAAGGAAGATAAAGATGACGGAAACCCTGCCCGGCGACATGCCGGACGATGTCGACCAGTGCGTCCAGCAGGTGCTGGAGACCGCCTGCCGCCAGGAGATCATGATCGCCACCGCGGAAAGCTGCACCGGCGGCCTGCTCGCCTCGCTGCTGACCGATATCACCGGTTGCTCCCACGCCTTCGAGCGCGGTTTCGTGACCTACACCAACGATGCCAAGAGCGAGATGCTGGGCGTTCCGCCGGCCCTTCTGGAAGACCCCGGCCCGGTCTCCGAAGAGGTCGCCCGCGCCATGGCCGAGGGAGCCATCGCCAACTCCCGCGCCCATCTCAGCATTTCGATCACCGGCTTCGCCGGTCCCGCGGGTCCGGACGACGAGCCCGGCCTCGTCCACTTCGCCATGGCGCGCAGGGGATTTCCGACCCGGCACCGGATGGAGCGATTCGGCGACATAGGCCGCGGCGGCGTCCGCCTGGAATGCGTCCGCACCGCCTTGTCGATGCTGCGCGCGGAACTGGCGGGTATCAGGGGAACTCCTCCCGTCATGGCCGAACCCCGCTGATCCACCCCGAAGGGTTAACCTCTTCGCCCCGGTTGACCCTCTTCCAGGCAGGTCTCAGAGTGATTCCGCCGGACGCGCATTGTCGGACAATTGGACGATCGGGATCAACGCCGGGATGGCGATGGACGAAACAAAGCCGCCACCATTCGGAAAGCTGAATCTGCTTCCCGCCTATAAGATCGTCTCGAACGAAATCGAGCGGCGCATCCTCGCCGGGCAGTTCAAACCCGGCGACCAGCTCCCCAGCGAGACGGCGCTCGCCCAACAGTTCGGCGTCAACCGCTCGACCGTGCGCGAGGGTATCCGGCAGCTCGAACAGGAAGGCTTGGTGACGCGCGGCGGCAAGCGGCTCATCGTCTCCCTGCCCCGCTACAGCGACCTGGCACCGCGCGCCACCCGCGCCCTGATCATGCAGGAGGTCACGTTCCGTGAACTGTGGGACGTCGCCCGCACGCTGGAACCCCTGGCTGCAAGGCTCGCCGCCGGCCCGATCACGGACGACGAGATCGACCGGATCGGGGCCAATGTCGACGCCACCGAGGATGCCCTGCGAGCCGGAGCGTCCCTGGTCGAGTTCGATATCCAGTTCCACACCCTGATCGCCGAGGCGGCACGCAACCGTGCATTGCTGCTCGCACGCGAGCCGATCAGCCTGCTGTTCTATCCCGCGGTCGAGGTGATGATGCCCCGGCTGCCGCAGTCCGGCCCGCGGCTGATGTCCGCGCATCGCACCATCCTGGAGGCGCTGAGACGCCGGGACGGCGGGACGGCCGAGCTGTGGATGGGCAAGCATATCGACGATTTCAAGCGCGGCTACGAAGTGGCGCGCCTGGACATGGGGCGCTCGGTCAGCGCGCCGCTGAAGGAGGAGGTGGAGGCTTAGACCGCTGACATCGACAGGTTCACCAAACCCGTGACCACGAAGCAAAAACGGCATGGGACAATGATTTTCCTTAAGGGAGGAAACGGCATGGCATTCATTCGCATGGCATCGTGCGCGGCGGCATTGGCGCTCGCTTTCGGCATGGCCCAGCCGGCACAGGCCCAGGAGACGTTCAAGGTCGGTATCGTCACCTTCCTGTCCGGGCAGGCGGCGGAGAGCTTCGGCGTTCCGGCCTGGAACGGCGGCAAGGTCCTGATCGACGCGCTCAACAAGGGCGAGGCGCCGGCCCCCTACGACACGGTCGGTTTCGGCGGGATGCCGATCCAGACGGTCGTGGTCGACGAGGCCGGCGGCGCCACCAAGCAGGTGCAGGAGCTTCGCAACCTGTACCAGCGCGAGAACGTGGACGTGGTGATCGGTTATGTAAGTTCCGGCGACTGCCTGGCGGTGGCACCGGCGGCGGAGGAACTCAAGCGCCTGCTGATCCTGTACGACTGCGGCACGCCCCGGATCTTCGAGGACGGCAAGTACGAATACGTGTTCCGCACCGCCTCCCACGCGACCATGGATAACGTGGCGCTGGCCCGGTACATGAAGACCCAGGGCGTCAAGGCGGCGACCGTCAGCGCGATCAACCAGGACTATGCCTGGGGCCACGACTCCCGCACCGACTTCCTGGCCGCCATGGAGCAGCTCTATCCCGGATTCAAGGCCGAGGCCGACCTGCTGCCGAAGTTCGGCGCCGGCCAGTACGGCACCGAGATCTCGGCGCTGGTGCGCCAGGGATCCGATGTCGTCCATTCCAGCCTGTGGGGCGGCGACCTCCAGGCCTTCATCCTCCAGGCGGGACCGCGCGGACTGTTCAAGCGCAGCCAGGTGGTGCTGAGCGCGGCCGACCACGTGCTCCCCTCCCTGGGCGACAAGATGCCCGACGGGGCCATCATCGGAGCCCGCGGCGCCTATGGCCTGCTGGCACCCAAGAGCGACCTGAACGACTGGTTCTGGAAGGTCTACCAGGATGCCTACAACGTCTATCCGGTCCAGGCGCCCTACCGCATGGTCCAGGCGGTGCTGGGCCTGAAGGTCGCGGTCGAGAAGGCCATGGCCGCGAACGGCGGCAGGAAGCCGACCAACGAGGAGATCGCGGCGGCCCTGAAAGGGTCGGAGTGGCACTCCCCGGCCGGCACGATCCGCATGGCCCTGGGCGACGGGCATCAGGCGATCCAGCAGACCGCGATCGGCCGCACCCGCTTCGACGAAGGCCGCAAGATGGTCGTGCTGGACGATATCCAGAACTTCAAGGCCGAATGCGTCAATCCTCCCGCCGGCCAGAAGAGCATCGAGTGGATCAAGGCAGGCTTCCCCGGCGCGCAGTGCGATTGACGCCGCACAGCTGAAGGCGCCTTCCCATGGATCTCGCACTGACCATTCTCCTGGACGGGCTGATCTACGCCTCGTGGCTCTTCATCGTGGCGCTCGGCCTGACGCTGGTGTTCGGCGTCCTCAAGATCCTCAACATCGCCCATGGCAGCCTCTATGCCATCGGCGCCTACGCGGCGGCCAGCTTCGTGGCGCTCTTCGCGTCGCTCGGGCTGGCGCCGGAATGGTCGCTGGTCGCCATGCTGCTGGCGGCCGTGGCGGTCGCCGTGGTCGTCGGCCCGCTGCTTGAACGGGGCCTGCTGCGGCTGTTCTACGGCCGGGACGAGGTACTGCTGGTGCTGGTGACCTATGCCCTGTTCCTGATCCTGGAGGACGTCACCAAGCTGATCTGGGGGGTCAACCCGTACTACGTCTCCGAGCCGTACACCCTGTTCGGCAACTTGGAGTTCGGGTCGCTGTTCTATGTCGGGTACGACCTGATGATGATCGTGCTGGCCGTGGTCTGCGGCCTGGGCGTCTGGTTCGGCCTCAACCGCACGGTGACCGGCAAGATCGTCCTGGCCGTGATCCACAACGAGGAGGTCAGCGCCAGCATGGGGGTGAACGTCAACCGCGTCTATGTCGCGGCGTTCACCGTCGGCGTGTTCCTGGCGGCGCTGGGCGGCGCCTTCACGGCGCCGATGATCTCGGTCCAGCCGGGGCTCAGCGTGGGCGTGATCATCCTGAGCTTCGCGGTCGTGATCATCGGCGGGCTGGGCAGCATCGAGGGGGCGGCGATCGGCGCCGTGGTGGTCGGTCTCGCCCGCGCCGCCGCGGTCCACCTGATGCCCGACGCGGAGCTGTTCAGCATCTACATCGTCATGGCGGCTGTCCTGATCTTCCGACCGGAGGGCCTGTTCCAGCGCGTCTCCGCCCGCAAGATCTGACCGCGGGAGCCTCGATTGGGAATGAACCACATGACCGGCCGACCCTTTCTTCCCGCCGCCCTGGCCAGCGCGGCGACCGTCGCGGTGCTGCTGGCGGCGGGTCTTCTCATGCCGCGCTGGCTCCTGTTCCTGGGAACCATCGCGGCCTCCTACGGCATCGTGACGCTCGGCATCGTGCTGCTGATGCGGAGTGGCGTCGTGTCCTTCGGCCAAGGGCTGGTCTATGCCGCCGGAGGCTATGTCGCCGGCCTCGCCTACAACCGGCTCGGCGTCACCGACGCCGTCGTGCTGATCCTGGTCGGCGGGGCGGCGGCGGCGCTGGCCGGTGCCGTGGTCGGGCCGCTGCTCGCCCGCTACCGCGGCATCTTCTTCTCCATGCTGACGCTGGCGCTCTCCATGGTGCTCTACGGCGCCCTGGTGAAGTCGCCCGCGATCGGAGGGTCGGACGGCTTCAACGTCGGCCGGCCGACGATGCTGGGCTGGGCACCGCCCGACGCTTACGCGGACTATTCCATCTACGCCCTGGCGATGGTGGTGACCGGCATCGTGGCCTTCCTCGCCACGGTCTATTTCCGCTCGGCCCGGGGGCTGGTGTCGCTGGCGATCCGGGACAACGACCTGCGGGTGGAGTATCTGGGCGCCTCGGTCCAGGCGGCCATCGCGGTCAACTTCACCCTGGCCGCGGCGCTCGGCGGCATCGGCGGCGCGCTGACCGTCATGGCGCTCGGACACATCGATCCGAATTTCGCCTATTGGACCACTTCGGGAGAGTTCGTCTTCGTGGCGATCCTCAGCGGTCATCACGGGGTGGTCGCGGTGTTCATAGCATCCGTCCTGCTGGAACTGGTCCGGTCCTTCGCCAGCATGTACTTCCCGCACATGTGGCAGTTCTCGCTGGGTGTTTTCCTGCTGCTGGTGATCCTGTTCCTGCCGCGCGGCATCGGTTCGCTGTGGTCGAAGCGGGCCGTGGCGGCACGAGGGAACCGCGCGCCGGCGGTCCGGTCCGCGCGCGGGGAGGCCGTGCCATGACCTCGGTCCTGTCCGCCCGCGACCTGGGCAAGAGCTTCGGAGCCGTCGTGGCCGCGTCGGGACTGTCGATGGAGGTCCCTGCCGGCCAGCGGGTCAGCCTGATCGGCAGCAACGGTGCGGGAAAGACAACATTCGTCAACATGGTGACCGGGTACCTGAAGCCGGACACCGGCCGCATCCTCCTGGAAGGCAACGACATCACGGCATTGGCTCCCCGGCGGATCAGCCGCATGGGCGTCAGCCGCTCGTTCCAGATCCCGCAGCTCTGCATCGAGCTGACGGCGCTGGAGAACATGCTGGTGGCGCTGGCCGCCTCCGATCCGGGCGGGCTGTCGTTCTGGAAACCGGCCCATGCCGAAGACCAGCGCCTGCGGGCGGAGGAACTGCTCGACCGCTTCGGCCTGGCCGAGTACGCCGACCGTCCGGTTACCGAACTGGCCGGCGGCGTGCGGAAGCTGCTGGACATCGCCATGGCCCTGACCGGCCGCCCGCGCCTGCTGCTGCTCGACGAGCCGACCAGCGGCGTCAGCGCGGAGGAGAAATTCCCGATGATGGAGACTGTCATGGGCGCGCTGGCCCGCGAGTCCGTCACCGTCCTGTTCGTGGAGCACGACATGGATATCGTGACCCGGTACGCCGACCGCGTGGTCGCCTTCTTCAACGGCCGGATCATCGCCGACGATCCGCCCGACCGGGTGCTCGACGATCCGGAGGTGCAGCGATACGTCACGGGGACCGCGCGATGAGCGCCGAGATGCTGGCCATCGACGGCATCCACGTCACCATCCAGTCGGTCACCGCGCTGCGCGGCTTCGGCATGACCGCGGCGCCGGGCGAGATGATCGGGCTGGTCGGCCGCAACGGCGCCGGCAAGACCACCATGATGCGGACCATCATGGGGCACCTGACGCCGCTCCAGGGGCAGATCCGGATCGACGGAACCGACCTGCGCACGGTGGCCCGCCACCGCCGCGCCGACTTGGGCATCGGCTACATGCCGGAGGACCGCGGACTGATCCCCGCCCTGACGGTGGAGGAGAACATCCTGCTGCCGACCTGGGTGACCAAGCGGCTCGACGGGCGGCAGCGGCTCGACTTCGTCTACGGCATCATGCCGGAGCTGAAGGCCATGCGGGAGCGCAAGGCGCTGCTGCTGAGCGGAGGCCAGCAGAAGATGGTGGCGCTGGGCCGCGCGCTGGCGGTCGGCACCCGCCTGCTGCTGCTGGACGAGCCGTTCGAGGGCGTCGCCCCCGCCCTGTCCCAGCGCTTGTCGGAGGTGATCTCCGCCTTGAGGGGCAAGGACCTCGCGGTGGTGATCTCCCAATCGGATCTGAACCATTCCCAATCCCTCTTCGACCGCGAATACATCATCGAGCGTGGCGCCAACGGAACCATGCGGGAGAAGACGCACTGATGGCCTGGCCCGACGACACCCTTCCGGCGACCCGGATGGAGGCGCATTTCGGCGACCGCGTCGTCCGCTGCTTCACCGAGCGTCCCGGCAGCCTGATCGCCATGCTGACGGACGCCGTGAAGCGCAACCCGGACGGCGACGCGGTCGTCTGCGGCGACCGGCGCCTGACCTACCGCGACCTCGGCGACGAGGTGGACGGCTTGGCCGCCGGCCTTGCGGAGCGCGGCATCCGGCCCGGCGACCGGGTGGCGCTGCTGCTGGGCAACCGGGTGGAGTTCGTCACCTCGCTCTATGCCATCGCCAGGATCGGGGCCATCGCGGTGCCGCTGAGCGTGCGGGAGCAGAAGCCCGGCCTGGAATATGTGCTGCGCGACTGCGGCGCCTCCTTGGTGATCCACGAGGCGGACCTGACGGACCGGCTGCCGGACATCACGGGGCTGATGCGGGTCGCTGTCCCGTTCGAGGGCATGCGCGGGTCCGCTCCACCGCCGCCCGTACCATCCGTGTGGGAGGAGGATACCGCAGTCATCCTTTATACCTCGGGCACGACCGGCAAGCCCAAGGGGGCGATGCTGACCCATCTCGGCATGTGTCATTCCGCTCTCCATTATGAAACCTGCATGGACCTGACGGCCCGGGACCGCTCGCTGCTGGCGGTTCCCGGCAGTCACGTGACCGGGCTGATCGGCATGGTGGTGGCGATCCTGCGGGTCGCCGGCGCGCTGCTGATCCTGCCCGCCTTCAAGGCACGCGACTTCCTGACCCTGGCGGCGGCGGAGCGCATGACCCACACCATCCTGGTGCCGGCCATGTACAACCTGTGCCTGCTTCAGCCCGACTTTGCCGAGTTCGACCTGTCCGCGTGGCGGATCGGCGCCTTCGGCGGCGCCCCGATGCCGGACGCGACCATCGCGGCGCTCGCCCGCACGGTGCCGAGCCTGACCTTGATCAACGCCTACGGCGCTACCGAGACCACCTCGCCCACCACGATCATGCCGGTTGGCCACACCCCCGGCCGGCTGGACAGCGTCGGACGGGCCGTGCCCTGCGCCGAGATCCGCGTGATGGACCCGGAGGGCCGCGAGGTCCCGGCCGGCGAGGCGGGCGAGCTGTGGATCCGCGGGCCGATGGTGGTGAAGGGCTACTGGAACAAGCCGGAGGCCACGGCCCAGGGCTTCACCGCCGGGTTCTGGCATTCCGGCGACATCGGGTCGGTCGATGCCGAGGGGTATGTCCGGGTATTCGACCGCATGAAGGACATGATCAACCGAGGCGGCTACAAGATCTTCAGCGCCGAGGTCGAGAACGTGCTGAGCCACTTCCCCGGTGTGCGGGAGGTGGCAGTCGTCGGCTATCCCTGCCCTGTCCTGGGCGAACGCGTCCACGCCTTCATCGCGGCGGAAACCGACATCGACACGGCGGCCCTACGGGCGTTCTGCGCGGAGCGCCTGTCGGACTACAAGGTGCCGGAAGGCTTCACGATCGAGTCCGGCACGCTTCCGCGCAATCCGAACGGGAAGGTCATCAAGCGGACATTGCGGGAGAGGCTAGCAAATGGTGTGGATTGTCGATCGGCGTAGGTCGGCCTTGGCCCAAAGGGCCAACGCCGACGGCATGCCGGAACGTTGGAGTCTGGTGTCGGCGTTCGCCCTTTGGGCGAAGGCCGACCTACGAGTCGTGCCGATTTATAAGACTATAATCCTATAAATGGTGGGTCGGCGTCAAGAAGGTTCTTCTTGTCCCTCTCGCACCATCGCGAACAGCCGGGGCCGTAGGTCGGCTGCCGCTTCGCTCTAGCCGACCTACATTTTGAGCGTCAGGCGTTTTGAGCGTCAGGGAAATTCGTAACGCACCCTTCATACCACCGCGACCAGCCGGCGGATCAGCACCGCCGCACCTTCCGCCGCGGCACCGCAGAAGGCGGCGAAGTCCATGTGGCTTTCGGCGCCGGCGAGGTCGCTGAGGGAGCGGACGACGAGGCAGGGGATGCCGTAGCGCTCGGCGACCTGGGCGACTGCGGCGCCCTCCATCTCGATCGCCAGCGCCTGGCCGAAGCCGCGGTGCAGGCGCTCGCGGGTGGCTTCGCAGTTGAGGAAGGTATCGCCGGTCAGGATCGTGCCGAAATGGATGGTCGGCACGCGCGGCTCGGCGCCGGTCGCCTTGGCGTCGAAGGCTGGCAGCGCGATGTTGTTCAGGGCGGTCCGGACCTTGGCTTCCAGATCGGGAGCCAGGGCGTAGCCGTGGGTCTCGTCGAAGCCGGGAAGCGGCGGGACGCCGGGCTGGTAGGGGCGGATGCCGGCTTCGACCAGGGCGCCGTAGTCGTGCTGGACGAGGCGCGTGGCGACCACCACGTCGCCGATTCCGAGCTTCGGGTCGAGTCCGCCGGCGACGCCGGAGAACAGCAGGGCATGGCAGCCGAAAACTTCGGCCAGCAGGGTCGAGACCACCGCGGCGTTGACCTTGCCGATACCGCTTTCGACCATCACCGTCGGCCTGCCCTCCAGTGTGCCTTCGCGGAAGGTCAGCCCGGCCAGCGTGCGGGTCGCCGTCCCGGCGAAGCTGGAGCCGAAATGGGCGATCTCGTCGGGGATGGCGCAGATCAGGCCGAGGGGCTTTGCGGTCATGTCGGTGTTCCTGGAGGCGAAGGCAGCTGGTTATCAGTCATACCGGCTTTTATATTCCGCTGTCATGGATGACATGGTTCAGAACGAGATGCTGCTGCCGCCGAACTTCCTCGGCTGGTTCTCCAGCCGCGGCTGGTCGCCGCATGCCCACCAGATCGAGATGCTGAAGGCCGCCCGCGACGGCGCCGACGCGCTGCTCATAGCCCCGACCGGCGGCGGCAAGACGCTGTCGGGGTTCCTGCCCAGCCTGATCGACCTGTCGGAACGGCCGCGCGACGGATTGCACACGCTGTACATCTCGCCGCTGAAGGCTCTGGCGGTCGATATCCAGCGCAACCTGGAAAGCCCGGTGGCCGAGCTGCGCCTGCCGATCCGGACGGAGACGCGGACGGGCGACACCTCCGCCGCCAAGCGCCAGCGCCAGCGGTCCAAGCCGCCGCAGGTGCTGATGACGACGCCCGAGAGCCTGGCGCTGATGCTGTCCTATACGGATGCTGAGAAGATCTTCAAAGGGTTGCGCTGCGTCGTGATCGACGAGTTGCACGCCCTGGCCGGAACGAAGCGCGGCGACCTGCTGGCGCTTGGCCTGGCGCGGCTGGCGAAGCTGGCGCCCGCTGGGCGGCGCGTCGGGCTGTCGGCGACGGTGGCTCACCCGGACCATCTGATCGCGTACCTGTCGAAATCCGGCCGGGCCGGGGGCGGCGACGTGCGGACCGTCACCGGCCGGTCGGGAGCCCGCGCCCAGGTCGATATCCTGACGACCCGCGAGCGGCTGCCCTGGTCCGGCCGTATGGCGGTCCACGCGCTGGGCGAGGTCTATGAGCAGATCCGCCGGGCCGGCACCACGCTGGTGTTCGTCAATACCCGCGCGCAGGCCGAACTGGCCTTCCAGGAGCTGTGGAAGATCAACGAGGACGGGCTGGCCATCGCGCTCCACCATGGCAGCCTGGCGGCGGAGCAGCGCCGCAAGGTCGAGGCCGCCATGGCGCGCGGGGCCTTGCGGGCGGTCGTCGCGACCTCCTCCCTGGACCTGGGAATCGACTGGGCCGCCGTCGATCTGGTCGTGCAGGTCGGGGCGCCCAAGGGAGTCAGCCGGCTGCTCCAGCGGATCGGCCGGGCCAACCACCGGCTGGACGAGGCGAGCCGCGCCGTGCTGGTGCCGGCCAACCGGTTCGAGGTGCTGGAGTGCCGCGCCGCCGTCCAGTCGATCGCGACATATACGCTGGACGGCGACCCGCCGCGCCCCGGCGGGCTGGACGTGCTGGCCCAGCATATCCTCGGCATGGGCTGCGCCGCGCCGTTCGACGCCGACGGGCTGTATGCGGAGGTGACCTCGGCGGCGCCCTACTCCGCCCTGACCCGGGCGGACTTCGACGACGTGCTGAACTTCGTCGCGACCGGCGGCTATGCGCTCGGCGGCTACGACCGGTTCAAGCGGCTGGTGCGGGACGAGGAGGACGGACTGTACCGGGTCGCCGGGCCGGTGGTCGCCCGCCAGTACCGGATGAATGTCGGGACGATCGTCGCGGCGGTGACGCTGAAGGTCCGGCTGGGACGGTCGCAGGTGCTGGGGGAAGTCGAGGAGTCCTTCGTCCAGTCGCTGATACCGGGCGACACCTTCCTGTTCGCCGGGCAATTGCTGAAGTTTCTGGGAATCCAGGAGACCTACGTCAACTGCGCGCGGGGCGGCCAGGGCGACCCCAAGGTGCCGGCCTATGCCGGCGGAAGGATGCCGCTGTCCACCCATCTGGCCGACGAGGTCCGCGCCATGCTGGCGGACCCTGGCGTTTGGGGCGAGTTGCCGCAGGCGGTGCAGGAGTGGCTGCGCCTCCAGCGGCTGCGGTCGGTGATGCCGCCGCGCGACGGCCTGCTGGTGGAGAGCTTTCCGCGCGGGAAGCAGCATTTCCTGGTGGCCTACTGCTTCGAGGGGCGCAACGCCCACCAGACGCTGGGCATGCTGCTGACCCGGAGGATGGAACGGGCCGGGCTGAAGCCGCTGGGCTTCGTCGCGACCGACTATGTGCTGTCGGTCTGGAGCCTGCGGCCGGTCCGGGACGTGGACGCGCTGTTCGACCAGGACATGCTGGGCGACGACCTGGAGGCCTGGATGGACGAATCGAGCATGCTGCGCCGCACCTTCCGGAACGTGGCCGTGATCTCCTGCCTGATCGAGCGGCGGCACCCTGGGCAGGAGAAGACGGGGCGCCAGGTGACCTTCAGTTCGGACCTGATCTACGACGTGCTGCGCAAGCACGAGCCGAACCATGTGCTGCTGCGGGCGACCCGGGCCGATGCGGCGGGCGGTCTGACCGACGTGCGGCGGCTGGCCGACATGCTGGCCCGGGTCAAGGGCCGCATCATCCATCGGGCGCTGGCCCGGGTGTCGCCGCTGGCCGTGCCCGTGCTGCTGGAGGTCGGGCGCGAGCAGGTCTCCGGCTCGGCGCTGGACGACCTGCTGGGCGAGGCGGAACAGGAGCTGATCGACGAGGCGATGCCGGAACTGAGGGGCGGCGGGAGGCTGGACCAGGGGATGCTGCCCATTTAGCCGGGTTTGCAATTGACGCGCCCTCCCCGATCGGCGACACCTACGCCGGAACTTAAAGTGAACGTATCGGATCTTCCGTGAATTCGTCAGAGAATTTAATCCTAAACGGTGCGCCGCTGGTGGCCGACTTGTCCGGGGCGCTGCTGTGGCCGGAAAGGCGGCTGATGGTGGTGGCCGACCTGCACCTGGAGAAGGGTTCGGCCTTCGCCCAGCGCGGCCAGCTGCTGCCGCCCTACGACACCGGGGCGACCCTTGCGCGGCTCGAGGCCGTGGTCGAGAGCCGGCGGCCGGAAATGGTCATCTGCCTGGGCGACAGCTTCCACGACCGGCGCGCGGCCGAGCGGCTGTCGCGTCCGGACGCCGAGCGGATCGCCCGGCTGACGGCGGGCCGCGACTGGATCTGGGTGACCGGCAACCACGACCCGGAGCCGCCGGCGCATCTGGGCGGGCGGATCGAGGATGCCGTGACGCTGGGGCCGCTGTGCTTCCGTCACGAGGCGGCCGCCGGGGCGGGAGGCGAGGTTTCCGGCCACTATCACCCGGTCGCCGCCGTGCGGGTGCGGGGCCGGCGGGTGCGCGCGCGGTGTTTCGCCAGCGACGGGCGGCGGCTGATCATGCCGTCGTTCGGTGCCTATACGGGCGGGCTGAACGTGCTGGACCGCGCGCTGGCGCCGCTGCTGGGCCGGCGGTTCCAAGTCCATATGATGGGCAGGGAGCGGCTGTTCGAGTTTCCCAGCGCCCGGCTGGAGCCTGACCTGGAGCGGGTGTTCTGAGCAGCGGGAGCCGACTGGCGGACGGCATGGATTGATTCGGCACCGAAGGGGTATAGATCGCAGAGGCGGGCACCCTGCCCCGCCGCCGTTCCTCCTCCGCCTGCAAAGTCTCCATGACATCGCGATCCCCCGTCATCGTCTGGTTCCGCCACGACCTGCGCCTTGCCGACAACCCCGCCCTTGACCGCGCGGCGGAGAGCGGGGCGCCGGTGATCCCCTTGTATCTGCTGGACGATGGCGGCGCCGACGGCGTGAGGCCGCCGGGGAGCGCCGGGCGCTGGTGGCTTCATCACAGCCTGGAAAGGCTGGGTGCGGCGCTTGCCCGGCTGGGCTCACCCTTGGTGCTGAGGCGGGGACCGGCCGGGGAGATTCTCGGCGACCTGGCCGCCGAGACCGGGGCCGGCGCCGTGGTGTGGAACCGGGAGTACGAGCCGGCTGCGGTCCGGCGGGATGCGGCCGTCCGGGAGAGGCTGTCGAGGCGCGGCGTCGCGGTCGAGAGTTTCAACGGCGGCCTGCTGGTCGAGCCCGAGCAGGTCCGGTCAAAGGCCGGAACGCCTTTCAAGGTCTTCACGCCGTTCTGGAAGACGCTTTCCTCCGCCCATGACCCCGCGCGCCCGCTGCCCGCCCCCGCGGCGCTGACACCGCCGGGTGCGGTGGCTTCGGATGCCCTGGCCGCCTGGGGACTGCTGCCGACCTTGCCCGACTGGGCCGGCGGGATGCGGGAGGACTGGACCCCCGGCGAGGAAGCCGCGGCGGGGCGGCTCGCGGATTTCCTGGACGCGATCCTGCGGGATTACCGGACCGGCCGCGACCGTCCCGGCCGGGACGGCACCTCACGGCTGTCGCCGCACCTGCATTGGGGCGAGATCTCCCCCCGCCAGGTCTGGCACGCGGCGCGGCATCGGGCCGAAGCGGCGGCCGGGCTTGAGCCGGCGGCCGAGGCCTTCCTGCGCGAAATCGGCTGGCGGGAGTTCACCCACGGGCTCCTGGTGACCAACCCCGACATGAGGACGGAGCCGATGGACCGGCGGTTCAAGGCCCTGCCCTGGCGGAGCGACGATGCCGGCCTGAAGGCTTGGCAGCGCGGGCGGACGGGGTATCCGATCGTCGATGCCGGGATGCGCCAGCTTTGGCGGACGGGCTGGATGCACAACAGGGTGCGGATGATCGTCGGCTCCTTCCTGGTCAAGGACCTGCTGCTGCCCTGGCAGTCGGGGAAGAGTGGTTCTGGGACACGCTGGTGGACGCGGACGCCGCCAACAACAGCGCCAACTGGCAGTGGATCGCCGGCTGCGGCGCCGATCCCGCGCCGTTCTTCCGGGTGTTCAACCCCGTGCTTCAGGGCCGGAAGTTCGACCCCGACGGCAGCTATGTGCGGCGCTACGTGCCGGAACTGGAACGGCTGCCCGACCGCTACATACACGAACCCTGGAGCGCCTCGGCCGAGGTGCTGGCGACAGCCGGCGTGACGCTGGGCCGGACCTATCCGAAGCCGATCGTGGACCATGGCGCCGCGCGCGACCGGGCGCTGGAAGCCTTCCGGGCGGTGAAGGCGGCGGGGAAGGTCCCTCCCCCGGGCTGAGGCCGCTTATGTCATCATTCGTGGTAACGGCCGGGAACCGGGCAAGGGACATGCGCCGGATACAGTTCGCGTCATCGGGAACTCCTGCCGTCGGGGTCAACGCTCCGGCCACGCTGTCGGCGTCGGCCTTCGGCCGAGGCCGACCTACGATAAATCAATCAAAACCACTGTGCCGAGCCACTAGGTCGGGTACGGCTCTAGGGAGGGAGCGCAGCCCGGGAAGGCGGCGCCCCCTGCCCGGCTTCAGGCCTTCAGCAGCTTGGCGTGGTGGGCGATATGGTCGCCCATGAAGGTGGCGATGAAATAGTAGCTGTGGTCGTAGCCGGGCTGGCGGCGGACCGTCAGCGGCGTGCCGGACCTGGCGCAGGCTTCTTCCAGCAGTTCGGGCTTAAGCTCCTTTTCCAGGAACTGGTCGGACGTGCCCTGGTCGACCAGGATCGGGGACTTCCAGCCGCCCTTCTCGGCCAGCAGGGAGGCGTCGTACTGCTTCCAGGCCTCGCGGTCCTGGCCGAGATAGCCGCCCAGCGCCTTTTCGCCCCAGGGAACTCGGGACGCGGAGACGATCGGCGAGAAGGCGGAGACCGAACGGTAGCGGTCGGGATTGCGGAACGCCATCACGAGGGCTCCGTGCCCGCCCATGGAATGGCCGAAGATGCCCTGGCGGGCGGGGTCGATCTTGAATTCGGACGCGATCAGATCCGGCAGCTCGTCGCGGATATAGCTGTACATGCGGTAGTTGGTCTTCCACGGGTCCTGCGTGGCGTCCACGTAGAAGCCTGCCCCCGACCCGAAATCGTAGCTGGCGTGCTCACCCGGCAGGTCCAGGCCGCGCGGGCTGGTGTCGGGGGCGACGATGATGACGCCGTGCTCGGCCGCGTAGCGCTGGGCGCCGGCCTTGACGGTGAAGTTCTCCCACGTGCAGGTCAGGCCGGACAGGTAGGTCAGTACCGGCAAGGGCCCGTCGGCCGCCTGGGGCGGGACGAAGACCGCGACTTCCATGTCGGTGCCCGTGCTCGCCGAGCGATGCCGGTAGATGCCCTGCGTACCGCCGAAGCAGGCATGGCTGGAGATGCGATCCAAACTCATCGGGCGTTTTCCTCGTATTCCGTTTGTCTCAGAAGCCTGGTCGTTACCGGCATGCCATGGTGGGACGCCGGACCGTGAGGGTCAAGGGCGTACCGATACAGGGGAGCGGTACAAGAGGGGTGACAGGCGTTTGGAGCGGGCGTAGGCTTTACTTGGAAGGGCGAACAAATCGCCCCCTATCTGCTGCACCTGCGAAATAATCCGGCTTGATTTAAAAGTATCAAAAGAAACGGATCAGGGAGGATGCGGAAATGAACAAGTTCACCAGACGGGATACATTGAAGATCGGCGTCGGCGCGGGAGCGCTGGCGGGTGCCGGACTGCTGGGCTATCGCCCCGCCTTCGGCGAAGTCGTGGCGGCCGACGTACCGGCCCCGGAATTCGCCGTCGAGAAGGGCGCCGAGTTGCGCGTGCTTCGCCCGGCCAAGTTCGTCCAGGGGGACGAGACCCAGTTCCTGGCGAATACCGAGAAGTTCACCAAAGAGACCGGCGTGAAGGTCCGGGTGGACAACGAGAGCTGGGAGGACCTGCGGCCCAAGACGGCGGTCGCCGCCAATATCGGCAGCGGTCCGGACGTGGTGCTGGCCTGGAACGACGACCCGCACCAGTATCCCGACAAGCTGATCGACCTGACCGAGGTCGCGGAATATCTCGGCAAGAAGTATGGCGGCTGGTATCCGATCGCCGAACGCTACGGCAAGGGTTCCGACGGCAAATGGATCGCCATGCCGATCGGCGCTTCCGGCGGCGCCATCGTTTACCGCAAATCCTGGGTCAACGAGGCCGGATACGAGGAGATCCCGACCGATATCGACAATTTCCTGACGCTGGCCAAGAACCTCAAGAAGAACAACCATCCCATGGGCTTCGCGCTGGGCAACGCCCAGGGAGACGGCAATACCTGGACCCACTGGCTTGTGTGGTCCCATGGCGGCGCCCTGGTGGACGAAAACAACCAAGTCATCATCGACAGCCCGGAGACGGTCGCGGCGCTGGAATACGGCAAGCAGCTGGTCGACCAGTTCATTCCCGGCACGCTGTCCTGGCTGGACCCGTCCAACAACAAGGCGTTCCTGGCCGGAGAGATCAGCCTGACCTCCAACGGGATCTCGGTCTATTATTCCGCCAAGAACAGCTCCGATCCGGCGATCAAGACGATGGCGGAGGACATCCACCACGCCCGCTTCCCGATCGGGCCGGTGGGGCAGCCGACCGAAGCCGGGCTGCTGGTCAACACCATGGTGTTCAATCACACCAAGTATCCCAACGCCGCCAAGGAGTATGTGCGCTTCATCTTCGAGAAGGAGCAGTACGAGCCCTGGCAGCAGGCCAGCATCGGGTACTGGAGCCATCCGCTCGCGGCCTACGCCGGCAACCCGATCTGGACCGAGGACCCGAAGCACGCCGCCTATAGCGAGGTGATGAAGAACATGCTGTGGTACGGCTATCGCGGCAGCCTCGGCTATGCATCGGCCGCGACGTTGGCCGACTTCATCATCAACAACATGGTGGCGCAGGTCTGTTCCGGGCGTGCCACGCCGAAGGAGGCCGCAGCCGAGGCCCAGAGGCGCGCGGAGCGATACTACAGGACCTGATTCATGGCGCATCAGAACGTGGCTGATCCCCGGGCGGCGGGTGCCGTCCGGGGCAAGCGTGTGGCACGCCCACGGGATTCCTGGATCGTGCGCACCTTCGACAATCCCGCCGTCCTGTCGTTCCTGTTCATGCTGCCGGCGGCGACGCTGCTGCTGGTGTTCCTCACATATCCGCTGGGGCTCGGCATCTGGCTTGGTTTCACCGATACCAGGATCGGGCGGGCGGGCGTCTTCATCGGACTGGAGAATTACCAGTCGCTGTTCCGCGACAGCATGTTCTGGCTCGCGGTCAGCAACACCGTGCTCTACACGGTGATCGCGACGATCGGTAAGTTCGCCCTGGGGCTCTGGCTGGCGCTGCTGCTGAACAACCATCTGCCGGCCAAGGCGCTGATCCGGTCGATCATCCTGGTGCCCTGGATCGTGCCGACGGTGCTGTCGGCGCTGGCCTTCTGGTGGATCTACGACCCGCAATTCTCGATCATCAGCTGGGCTTTGGTCGAGATGGGGCTGATCGACCAGTACATCGACTTCCTGGGCACGCCCAACAACGCGCGGGCCTCGCTGATCGCGGCGAACATCTGGCGCGGCATCCCGTTCGTGGCGATCTGCCTGCTGGCGGGGCTCCAGACCATCTCGCCCAGCCTGTACGAGGCGGCGGCGCTGGACGGGGCGACGGCCTGGCAACGGTTCCGGCACGTCACGCTGCCGATGCTGATGCCGATCCTGGCGGTCGTGATGACCTTCTCGATCCTGTTCACCTTCACCGACTTCCAGCTGATCTACGCGATCACGCGGGGCGGGCCGGCGGGGACCACGCACCTGATGGCGACGCTGGCGTTCCAGCGGGCAATTCCGGGCGGACAGCTGGGCGAAGGGGCGGCCATCGCGGTGGCGATGATCCCGTTCCTGATCTTCGCGACGCTGTTCAGCTATTTCGCGCTGGCCCGGCGGAAATGGCAGCACGGAGGCAGCGATGACTGAGGCGCATCATGGCTGAAGAACGCGCGGGGATGGACTATCTGAACACGTGGCCGCGGAAGCTGGTCACGGTCTATGCGCCGCTGTCGGCGTTCCTGATCATCCTGCTGTTCCCGTTCTACTGGATGACGGTGACGACCTTCAAATCGAACGAGGAGCTTTACAACTTCAAGGACTATAACCCGCTGTGGATCCATTCGCCGACGCTGGACAACGTCAAGCGGCTGCTGTTCGAGACGGATTATCCGCAGTGGCTGATGATCACCATGACGGTCGCGGTGGTGGCGACCTTCATCAGCCTGTTCGCCAGCGTGCTGGCCGCCTACGCGATCCAGCGGCTGCGCTTCCGGGGCGGGCAGACGGTTGGGCTGATGATCTACCTGGCGTACCTGGTGCCGCCGTCGATCCTGTTCATCCCGCTGGCGACTATGGTGTTCCAGTTCGGGCTGTACGACAGCCCGCTGGCGCTGATCCTGACCTACCCGACCTTCCTGATCCCGTTCTGCACCTGGCTGCTGATGGGGTACTTCAAGTCGATCCCGTACGAACTGGAGGAATGCGCGCTGGTGGACGGGGCGTCGCGCATCCAGATCCTGTGGAAGATCACGCTGCCGCTGGCCGTGCCGGGGCTGATCTCCGCGGGGATCTTCGCCTTCACCCTGTCGTGGAACGAGTTCATCTACGCGCTGGCTTTCATCTCGTCGGTGGAGAAGAAGACCGTGCCGGTCGCGGTGCTGACCCAGCTGGTCGAAGGCGACGTCTACCACTGGGGCTCGCTGATGGCGGGGGCGCTGCTGGGATCGCTGCCGGTGGCGGTGATCTATTCGTTCTTCGTGGAGCACTATGTGTCGAGCCTGACCGGGGCGGTGAAGGAGTGACGTGACGCCGCGACGATCCCGTCCGGGCACTGTTGAGTTTGCAGGCGTCCGGGCCGTTCGGGCCTTGGACGACGCAAAAACAGCGCGGGATGACACCACCATGTCGGAACAAGCACTCAAGGCTCTTCTCATCGAGGAGCTTCAGGACACCTACAGTGCCGAGACGCAGATCACCGAGGCGCTGCCCAAGATGGCCGACGCGGCCTCGTCCCAGGAGCTGAAGCAGGCTTTCCAGACGCACCTGCAGGAAACCCAGGGTCAGGTGAAGCGGCTTGAGCAGATCTTCCAGATTCTCCAGGCCGACCCCGGCGGCAATACCTGCGAGGCGACCCAGGGCCTGATCGAGGAAGCCGAGGAGGTCATCGCCCAGGGGCATCCGCCGGAAGTGCTGGACGTGGCGCTGGTGATGGCCGCCCAGAAGGTGGAGCATTACGAGATCGCCAGCTACGGGGCGCTCCGCACCCTGGCGGAAACCTGCGGGATGACCGACGTCGCCAATCTGCTGGAGCAGACGCTCAACGAGGAGAAGGCGACCGACCAGAAGCTGAACCAGCTCGCCGAAGGCGGGATCAACCAGCGGGCGTTCAAGGCGGCCTGACGCCGCGCGGGCTGTCGAATTCGCTCCCTCCCCTGCTTCGGGGAGGGAGTTTTCTTTTTGCGGACCAGGTATTCGATCGGAGAGTGCGTCGTGGAACGTTTCAAGGGAAAGACCGTCATCGTCACGGGAGCGGGTTCGGGGATCGGCGCCGCGACCGCGCGCCGCTTCTCGGATGAGGGTGCCGCCGTCGTGCTGTCCGGGCGGAGCGGCGACAAGCTGGAGGCGGTCGCCAAGGACCTGCCGGGCGACCGCACCCTCGTCCATGTCGCCGACGTCGCGGACCAGCGTGCGGTCGAGGGGCTGGTGGCGGCCGCCGTCGAGCGGTTCGGCCGGCTGGACGTGATGGTCAACAATGCCGGCATCGCACCGACCGGCCCGATCACCGAGGCGCCGGTCGAGGACTGGCATGCCGTGATCGCGACCGACGTGAACGGCGTCTTCTACGGCTGCCGCGCGGCAGTGCCCCATCTGGTCAAGACCGGAGGATCGATCGTCAACGTGTCGTCGGTGTCCGGGCTGGGCGGCGACTGGAACATGAGCTTCTACAATGCCGCCAAGGGGGCGGTGACCAACTTCACCCGGTCGCTGGCGCTGGAACTGGGCGCCAAGGGCGTGCGGGTCAACGCGGTCAACCCGTCGCTGACCTTCACCGACCTGACAGCCGACATGAAGGACGACGCGGAGCTGATGGCCAAGTTCAAGGAGCGGATCGCGCTGGGACGCGCCGCCGATCCGGAGGACATCGCTCCGGTGATCGCGTTCCTGGCGAGCGACGACGCCCGTTTCGTCACCGGCGTCAACCTGCCGGTGGACGGTGGGCTGAGCGCGTCGAACGGCCAGCCGCCCCAGGCCTGAAACGCAGGCATGACGCCCGGGGGCGGCGGGGCTATTCGGGAACGGCCATGCCGCGCTGCACGGCGGGCCGCGACCCGACCAGGTCGTGCCAGCGCTTCAGATGGGGATACCTCTCGAACAGCGCCGGCGAAGTCTGGCCGGCGACGGCGACGAACGGATAGACCGAGATGTCGGCGATCGTGTAGTCGCCGTCGACCAGGTATTCGGTCCGGCCCAGCTGGGTCTCCAGCGCCTGGTAGCAGCGGTGCAGCTCGGACTTGAACAGCTCGATCGCGTAGGGAAGCTTTTCCGGGGCGCGGACCGAGAAGCGGAACATGTCAACCGAGGTCGGGCCGACGTCGCTGACGCCGAAGGCAAGCCAGTTCCATACCTCCGTGCGGGCGCAGCCCTCGCAGGGAAGGAGGCGGCCGCTCTTCTCCGCCAGATACTCCAGGATGGCGCCGGACCCGAAAACCCGGCGGGGGGCGCCGTCCGTATCGGGATCGATCATGGCGGGGATCTTGCCGAGCGGGCTGATCTCCAGGAACTCGGGCTTCAAATTGTCGCCCTGCATGAGTTCCACCCGGATGACCTCGTAAGGCAACCCGATCTCCTCGAGCATGATCGAGGCCTTGTGCCCATTCGGGGTCGGGTAGCTGTAGAGCGTGATCATCGCGCGATCTTCTTTCCAAGCAGACTTGAACGGGCGTCTCCCGGCGCCCGCCGGCCCCTATGTTTGGCCCAATTCGCCTCGGAAGGCCAGAGGCCAGGAGAGTCCGGGGCGTTCAGATCGCTTTGGAGTGCCGCATCGCCGCGGTGTCGAGATAGGGGTCGAAGGCCGCGGCGACCGCCCGGACCAGGGGCCTGACCTCGTCCGGAATGGTGATCCGGTGACCGTCGATGCGGGCCAGCCCGTCGGCGGCGAGCGGGGCCAGCTTTTCCAGGTCCGGCTCGAACAGGTCGGAGGCGACGCCGTGGCGGGCCGCGACGGCGTCCAGGTCGACCGACAGGTCGCACATCAGGCGCTCGATCAGGTCGCGGCGCAACCGGTCGTCGGCGCTCAGCCGCTTGCCCTTGACGATCGGCGGACGGCCGGCGCGGACCGCCTCGGCGTACTGCTCCATCGCCGGATCGTTCTGCACATAGCCGTCGGGCAGCGCGCCGATCGAGGAGGCGCCGAAACCGATCAGCACGTCGGCGCCATCGGTCGTGTAGCCCTGGAAGTTCCGCCGCAGCGTGCCGTCGCGCTGGGCGATCGTGATCGGGTCGGACTCCAGCGCGAAATGGTCCAGGCCGATCTGATGGTAGCCGTTGTCGGCCAGCACGGCCGCGATGGCGTCGAACTGCTTCCACCGGCCGGAGGCGTCGGCCAGGACGGATTCGTCGATCAGCCGCTGGTGCTTCTTCATCCAGGGGACATGGGCATAGCCGAATACCGCCAGGCGCTCCGGCGTCAGCTCCATCACCCGCTCGGCGCTCTCCTCGCAGCTTTCCGGAGTCTGGTGCGGCAGGCCGTACATCAGGTCGAGGTTGATGTTGTCGATGCCGTTGCGGCGCAGCGCGCGGACCGCTGCTTCCGTCACCTCGAAGGGCTGCACGCGGTTGATGGCGTTCTGGACAGTGGCGTCCAGGTCCTGCACGCCCAGGCTGGCGCGGTTGACGCCGGCGCGGGCCAGCGCTTCGGGAGCGGCGCGGGTCAGGGTGCGCGGGTCGATCTCGACCGCGACCTCGCAGCCGGGAACGAGGTCGAAGCGGGTCCGCACATGGGCCATCAGCCGCTCGAAATCGGCCGCCCCGATCATGGTCGGGGTGCCGCCGCCGAAATGGACGTGGCGCACCGGCATGGTCCCGGGCAGCGCGTCGGCGACCAGGTCGACTTCCCGCATCAGCAGGTCCAGGTACTCGGCGATCGGATCGTAGCGGGCGACGATCTTCGTGTGGCAGCCGCAGTACCAGCACATGGACTTGCAGAACGGGACGTGGAAATACAGCGACAGCTCCTGCCCCGCGGGAAGCCCGCCCAGCCATGCCAGGTAGTCGCCCGCCTGGACCTGCGGGCCGAAATGCGGCGCGGTCGGGAAGCTGGTGTAGCGCGGGACCCGGAGGCCGTCGTATTTGGCGATGAGATCTGAGTTCATACCGGCGAGACTGCGCCCGGATGGGCGGCCCCGCCTTGATTTGGGTCAAAAGGATCGAAACAGCCGAGGCTCGGGCGGCGTGTTCCGGAAGTCCAGTGGCGCCGTTGGGCGACGATGGCGTCGAGATCGGCGGCCATGTCCGGGCGGCGCCGGCGCACGGAGGTGAACTCGGCCGACAGGAAGCTGGCGACCCGGGGCACGGCTTCACTCCATGGGCTGTCAGACCCTTCGGAGCGTGGGACGCTCAGCGGGCCCGCGATCCCGCTCCAGGTGCTCGCGCAGCAGCCTCATGTTGCGGCGGTTGGCCTTGAAGCCGATGTCGAACAGGGTGCCGACCACCGGGATCGAGCCGACGGCCCAGTCGACCCCGACATTGCCCAGCATGCGCAGCAGCGTGCTCCGGGGAACCCCGAGGCGGGCCGCCTGGAAGACCAGGTACGCGGCGACCACGCCGGTGGCGCTGTCGCCGACCACCGGGATGATGCTGGCGATGCCGTCCAGCCCGATCGGGATGCGGGTGCCCGGAATACGCCAGCGGCTGTCGAGCAGGTCGGCCAGACGCTCCAGATGGGCGATCTGGGCGTCGCGGTCACCGGCACCGTAAGCGGTGGAAGCCATTTGGGGTTACTTGTACTTTATGATGACGTAGATGGCGTGAATGATGCCGGGGATGTAACCCAGGAGCGTGAGGAGGATATTGATCCAGAAATGCAGACCCAGACCGACCTGAAGGAATACGCCGACCGGCGGTAACAGGATGGCAAGCAGAATTCTAAGAACGTCCATTGATCAGCCTCTCGGGTCTCTATTTCATCATTACAGCGTCAGAACGCTATTTGGTGCGCTTCGTTCCTTCCGTCAGGGTCTTGAAATTGACCGCAGGTATCCCCGGGCACCCGAAGCTTGCATGAATTCGCGTTGCTTGGTTCAATGAGACGGTCATTCTCCAGCAGGAGGTCCTGATGCGCGTCCGCTCCGTTCCGACCGCCGGCCTTCTGGCCTCCACCCTCCTGGTCGGTCTCCTGGTGGGCTGGCCTTCGGGCGCCGCCCTGGCCCAGCAGCTGGTCGACCTGGAGCTGGTCCTGGCGGTGGACATCTCCGGCAGCGTCGACGAGGAGGAGGCGGCCCTCCAGCGCGACGGCTATGTGACGGCGCTGACCGACGACCGGGTTGTTTCCGCCATGGGCGGCGGACCGTTCGGCGCCGTCGCGGTCATCTATGTGGAATGGGCGGGCGAGGACTATCAGCGCATCGTGGTGCCCTGGACCCTGATCGGCAACCGGGAGGAAGCCCGGAAGTTCTCCGACGCGATCGGTGCCGCCCCCTTGTCGACGGCGCGCTGGACCTCGCTGAGCGGCGCCATCGACCATGCCGCGACGCTGTTCGACGGCAACGGCTTCGAGGGAGTGCGGCGGGTGATCGACATCTCGGGCGACGGCGTGAACAACCGCGGCCGGCCCCCTTCCCTGGCCCGGGACGAAGCGGTCGCGGCCGGCATCACGATCAACGGCCTGCCGATCCTGAACGACCGGCCCAATCCCTGGGGCGGTCCGGCCCCGATCGACCTGGACCGCTATTACGAGGAGAACGTCATCGGCGGTCCCGGCGCCTTCTACATCGCGGCGCGCGACTTCGACGATTTCGCCGCCGCCATCCTGAGCAAGCTGATCCGCGAGATCGCAGGGCTGAGTTCCGGCGCCGGCTGAGAATGGTTGATCGTACTAATCAATTCTTAGCCTCTGCCCCCTTAGGGTCGCGCGAGAGGCTGGCGTGGGCTCATCCACGAGCCGGGCTGCCGGGGTGCGCCATGAAGGAACTGCGTTGCATCGTCTTCACCGAGCGCGAAGTCGTCGGTGCCGTCATCGACCGCCGCCGCAAGCGCGGCGAGGCCCTGCCGGCGGGAACGGTCGAATCGGTCACGTTCAAGACCGGCGAGGGCGTCGAGACGGCCATGGAAATCAAGGACGACTACGGCAAGGTCACGACCGTCAACCTGCCGGAGGCGGAAGTCGCCGCGGCGCTGATCGGGTTCTGCATGGGCCGCAAGATCCCGCTGCCGGTCGATGCGGAGAAGACGCTCTATGTGATCAAGGACGCCGCCACCCTGATCATAACCATGAATTTCAACAAGGCGCCGCGGCTGGTCAGCACGGCGGCCGGCAAGAAGCGCCGCCCCGGCGGACCGGGCGGGGATCTCGCCCGGTCGCTTCTGTAGCGCCGTCGCCCTGACATCGGCACCTTGACACCGAAGCCGGCCAGGGATTAGAACAAAAGAGGAACATTTCGGAACCAGCCAGCGGATTCAAGCACATGCCCGATTCATCCAAGGCTGCCAAGGCGGCGGCTCTGGCCGATCTGCGCGGGCGCATCCGGCGGATGGAGGGGATCGGCGGGGCCGACGGCGAGCGCCTGCTGCCGTTCGGCGTTCCGGAAATCGACCGCGTGCTGCCGGATGGCGGGCTGCCGCTGGGCTGCCTGCACGAGATCGTCGGGGGTGACGGTCCGCCCGGCGCGGCGGCCAGCGGATTCGGCGCCGCCCTGCTGGCCCGGATCGCCGGGCACCAGGGTCGCGGGGGGAGTTCCGGGGGGTGCGGCGGCCAGGTGGTCTGGATCACTCGGAGCGACGATCTCTACGCGCCGGGGCTGACGCCCTACGGCCTGATGCCCGACCGGCTGATCACCGTCCGCGCCCGGCGCGACGGCGACATCGTATGGGCGATCGAGGAATCGCTGCGCTGCCATTCCCTGCGAGCGGTGCTGGGAGAGGTCGGCGACATCGACATGGTCGCCAGCCGCCGCCTTCAGCTGGCGGCCGAGAGCGGCGGCGTGACCGCGTTCCTGCTGCGCAGCGCCGCCCCCCGGCTGGCGGCGACCGCGTCGGTGACGCGCTGGAGCCTGAGGCCGGAGCCCAGCGTTCCGCATGCCGGCGAGCCCGGCCTGGGAGCACCCCGCTGGCGGGTCGGCCTGATCCGCTGCCGGGGCGGCCGGCCGGGAGAGTGGCTGGTGGAATGGAACGGCGCCGGCCTCACGGCGGTACCGGACGCCGCCTCCATCCCGGGGCCTTCCTCAAGGCCGGCGGCCGGACTTGAGGAAGGCCTGGCGCTTCAGCGCAGTTCATCCAGCGTCTGGTAGAGGCGCGCGCGGTCCTGGAGCGCGCCCTTCTCCAGGTCCATTTCCGCGATGGCCAGCTTGACCACGTCATCGACGCTGACGATGCCGCAGAGCACGCCGCGGTCGACCACCGGCACATGCAGGATATGCCAGCGCGTCATGTTCTCCAGCACTTGGCGCACGGAGTCGTCCGGCCCGCAGGTCTTGACCGCCTTGGTCATGATCGAGCTGACCGGCGTGTCGAGCAGGTCGGCTCCGCTGAGATGCCGGATCCTGCTCTCGCGTTCGGCCATGGCATAGACGATGTCGCGCACCGCGACGATGCCGTCGACATGCTTGCCGTCCTCGCTGATCACCACGCAGCCGACCCGGTGCAGTTTGAGCAGGTGGGTGACCTTGGAGATGCTATCGTTCGGGCGCACCGTCACGACGGTCCGGCCTTTCAGGTCCAGAAAGGTGCTGATTTTCATGGCTGGTCTCCTTCCCATGACGGTGCGGCTGCCGCCTTGTAAAACCAGAGATCACCGGCGAATTGTCCGGCGGTCCGCAACGCTCCATTACTGTGGACTCATTGTTTCACCTCTGAGTGGACGAGGGCTTGACCTGGATCAATCTTTCGAAGACTACCCCCAAAGATATGAAGAGCGAAACCGGGACGCAAGAATCCGGGAAGAAGGTGTCCGGCCGGCGGGCCGGGAAAGCATCGATGGGAGGTGTATGGAAATTTTATTACAATAAATCCAGCGGCCTGTTCAGATTCAGCCAAGCCCGGCCTTGCATAGTTTCCCTGAACTAATGCATTTTATTTTTATTTGTTAAATGATGATCGAGGTCGGGGATATGGTCAGACATCTGCGCAGGCTGCCGCTCTCCGCCAAGGTGACCGGCATCGCGCTCCTTTGCATGATAGCGCTGACCGTCGTCATCGAAGTGGTCCTGCTCTCGGCGCTCCATGCCAGCCTTGGCAGCGACGCGGCGCGGCGGCAGCGGATCACGCTGGAGGTCGCTTTCGCCGAGGTTCGCGCCATCGGCACCGAGTACCAGTTGAAGGACGGGACGCTGACGGCCGGCGGCGTCACGCTGAACGGCAATCTCGACCTGGTGGACCGCGTGCAGCGGCTGGCCGGCGGCGTCGCCACCATCTTCGCCGGCGACACCCGCGTGGCGACCAACGTGCTGAAGGCGGACGGCACCCGGGCGACCGGCACGAAGCTGGCCCAGGGGCCGGTGTACGACAGCATCTTCCGCGACAAGAAGGATTACTTCGGCGAGGCCGACATTCTGGGGCGGGCCTATTTCACCGGGTACCGCCCGCTGCTGGACCGGAACGGCGCGGTCGCCGGAATCGTCTTCGTGGGCATCGCCAAGGACGACGTCTTCCACGCCTTCGACGAGACCATCACGACCGCCGCGCTCTATGTGCCGGTCGGCATGACGCTGTTCGGACTGGTGCTGTGGTTCTTCCTGAAGCGGACGATCCACCCGATCGTCAGGCTGGAGCGGGCCGCCATCGCCCTGGCCTCGGGCGACGACCAGGTGGAGATCGCCGCGACCGAACGGACCGACGAGATCGGCCGGCTGGCGCGCGCCCTGCTCAACCTCCGCGGCACCGTCGGGGACGCCTTCGCCCGCCGGCAGGTGATCGAACAGCTCGACCTGCCGGTGATGACCGCGTCGGGCACGGACTTCCTGATCGAGTACATGAACCCGGCCGCGGTCGAGGCGCTCCACAAGGTCGCGCACAACCTGACCATCCCGGTCGACGGATTGCAGGGACGCAGCATCGACGTGTTCCACCAGCGCGACCCGCAGAGAATCCGCGCGATCGTCTCCGACCCCGCCCGGCTGCCGCACCATGCCCGCATCCGGCTTGGCGACGACTGGATGGACTTGAACATCAGCGCGATGCGCAACGTCCGGGGCGAGTACAAGGGACCGCTGCTGACCTGGCGCCTGATCACCGACCAGGTCACCGCGGCCGCCGATTTCGAGAAGTCGGTCGGCGCCATCGCGACCGCCGTCCGGGACGCCACGGTGCATGTCGAGCAGTCGGCGCGCACCACGTCGGAGCAGGCCTACACGGCATCCTCGACCGCCGAGGCCGTGGCCGACGCGGCTGGTGCGGCGACGGCGTCGGTGACCTCCGTCTCGACGGCCATCGAGGAGCTGACCTCCAGCATCGACACCGTCCGCGGCGAGGCCAGCGCCACCACCGCCGCGATGGAGGCGGCCTCGCAGGAGGCGCGCCGGACCAACGACATCGTGGTCAGCCTGTCCCAAGCGGCGTCGGCGATCGGCACCGTCGTGGACCTGATCGCCAACATCGCGGCCCAGACCAACCTGCTGGCCCTGAACGCGACCATCGAGGCGGCGCGGGCGGGAGACGCGGGCAAGGGCTTCGCCGTGGTCGCCCACGAGGTCAAGTCGCTGGCGACCCAGACCGCCAAGGCGACCGACGACATCCGGCAGGAGATCGACCGGATCCAGGGCACGACCCGCGAGGCGGTGCACGCCATCGGCGCCATCGTCCAGACCATCCACGAGATGGGCACCCGCGCCAGTGCCACCGCCGCGGCCCTGGAGCAGCAGTCCGCCGTGGCCCTGTCGATCAGCCGGGACACCCAGCAGGCCGCCACCCAGACCATCGCGGTGAACACGGACATCCGCAGGATCTCCGAAGTCGCGACCCAGTCCGGGCAGGAACTGGCCGGCATGCTGACGGTGGTCCAGAGCCTGACGCAGAAATCCGACGAGCTTGCCGGCGCCATCGTCACCTTCGTCGAACGGCTCAAGCGCTGAGTGGCCGGAGCGCCGGAGCGGTCAGTCCCGGAGCCCGGTCAGTACCATAGTCCGGTCAGGCGGTGGCGCGGCTGGGCCGGGACGATGCGGAAGCGCCCGGCGACGGGCGCGTCGCCCTGCGCCAGGGCGTCGATCCCCGGAAGCGACGGCCGCCCGGAGAGCTGCTCGCGCAGGTCCACAAGCCGGCGGATCCGCTCCTCCGTCGGCGGATGGGAGCGCAGCAGCGACGGGCTCGGGTTGCGCCGGTTCGGCATCATCAGCGATTCCCACAGACCCCTGCCGTAGTGCTCCAGCTTCCTCAAGGCGCCCGCCAACGCCAGGGGATCGCCGGTCAGCAGGGCGCCGCCCAGGTCGGCGTCGTATTCCCGCGTGCGGGACAGCGCCAGTTGGAGCAAGGCTCCGATCGTCGGCGCCAGCACCAGCAGCAGGATCAGGCCCCACGGGATCGTGACGGCGCCGGCGATCAGCAGCGGCAGGTTGAAAAGCAGCAGGATCTGTCCGAACAGCGACATCATGCGGGTCAGCCGGCTGACCGTGTCGGCCAGCCCCATCAGCCACAGGTCGCCGTTGGCGATGTGGGTGATCTCGTGCCCCAGCACGCCGGCCAGCTCGCGGGCACTCAGCGAGCGCACGAGCCCGTCCGTCACCGCGACCACGGCATCGCCGCGGGTGCCCATCGCGAAGGCGTTCAGCGTCGGGCTCGGGATCCAGTAGAGCTGCGGCGGGCGCGGCAACTCCGCCCGTTCGGCCAGCTCGTTCAGGATCGCGGTGACCTTCGGCATGTCCCAGGCACGGACCGGGACGGCGCCGTACATGCCCAGGACCATCTGGGGCGACATGCGCGGCGCGAAGGCAAGGCTGACGCCGCCGAGCACCAGCGCCCACAAGCCGCCCTCCGGTCCCGCGACGATCCAGCCGCAGGCGACCAGCAGCCCGATCATGCCGGCGAGCAGCAGGACAGTGTGCAGGCGGTTGGCCGAGCGATGGCGGCGGGAATTCGGCAAGGGAGGCGGCATGCGGCGGATTTCCGTTCCGGAGCGGGACGCCAAGTCCTTGCGGACCCTGGCTCCCTCCAGACTTTGGATGACCGCCGGACCGGGTCAATAACCCGAACGACCCCCTCAACCCCGCCGGGGGTTATACAGGCTCATGGCCTCGGGCATCTTCGCTTCCAACGCCGCGATCCGCGAATCAGGCGCCGGGTGGGTGGACAGGAACTCGGGCGCGCGCTGGCCGGCCGCCTGCATGTTCTGCCACAGCTGGACGGATGCCCGCGGATCGTACCCGGCGCGCGCCATGTTGAGCAGGCCGATGCTGTCGGCCTCCAGCTCCTGGTTGCGCGAATAGGGCAGGATCAGGCCGTACTGGATGCCGGCACCCAGCAGCCCGGCAAGCTCGTTGGCGTAGCCGACGTTGCCGATCTGGAGCGCAGCGCCCAGAAGCTGCTGGCCCATGCTGGTGGCCTGCGCGGAACTCAGACGCTCGCGGGCGTGCTGGGCCTGGTTGTGGCCGATCTCGTGCCCGACCACGGCGGCGAGCTGATCGACGTTCTTCGCGATGGCGAACATGCCCTCGTAGACGCCGATCTTGTTGCCCGGCAGGGCGAAGGCGTTGGCCTCCTGGCCCTGGAAGACGACCATCTCCCACTGGCCCGGATTCTCCCCGACGGCGCCCAGGATGTTGGTGCCGACCTGCTGGAGCGCGCGCTGGTAAGTGGCGTTCCGTGAGACCGGCGTCTCCGACCGGATCTGCTGCCAGCTCTTCAGCCCGAGCTGCTGCACCTCCTCCGCCGAGACCAGGCCGAGGCCAAGGCCCGTCTGGCCGGCGCCGACGCAGCCGACCAGCGCCGTCCCGCTCACCCCACCAGCGCCACCATGAAGCCCCGCCGGCCCATGGAGCTGGATGATTCATGGTGATTTCCGGAGCCATGGCACACACACATGGACGCTTACCCCCTGCAATTCCTTGAACTTACCGGATAGGCTGATGGTCCGGCATCGTAATCCTGCATCAATGCTCCGGCCACGCTGTCTGCGTCGGCATGCGGCCGAGGCCGACCTACGGCGAACCGATCGAAACCTCTGTACCGGCCCACCAGTCCCGCTGAATTGCACAACGGCACGCCGAACGCCAGTGTTCCGGCGTTCCACGCCGGGACCCGGCGCCAGCGGGTCGCGCCGGCCCTACTTCTTCCCAAGCGCCTGCTGCCGAAGGGCGGACAGGGTCGTGCGGGTGCTGATCACCTCCGGGTCCATGCGCAGTTCGATCACCGCCGCCTTGCCCGATGCCACCGCCGCCTCGAACGCCGGGGCGAAATCCTCGGTCCGCTCGACCGCGGCGCCGAAGGCTCCGTAGCTTTGGGCGAGCGCCGCGAAGTCGGGGTTGGTCAGGGCGGTGGCGCTGACGCGGCCGGGATAGTTCTTCTCCTGGTGCATGCGGATGGTACCGAACATGCCGTTGTTGAATACCAGGATGATCGGGGCGGAGCCGGTGTGCATGGCGGTCGCCAGTTCCTGTCCCGTCATCATGAAGCCGCCGTCGCCGACATAGCTGACGACCATGCGCTCGGGATGGACCAGCTTGGCCGCGACCGCCGCCGGGACCGAATAGCCCATGGCGCCGCTGGTCGGGCCGAGCTGCCGGCCGGGACGGCGGTAGGTCAGGAAACGCTGCGCCCAGCCGGAAAAGTTGCCGGCGTCGATCGTGACGATGGAATCGGCGGGCAGCCGGTCGCGCAGCCAGACCGACACCGCGCCCAGGTCCAGCGCGCCGTCGTAGGGCGCCGGCTCCAGCCACTCCAGGAAGTCGCGCCGGCCGGCTTCGGTCCACGCCCGCCACCGGTCGGACCTGGCCGGTTCCAGGCGGGCCAGCGCCGCGGCGAACGCCGCCGAGCCCGACTGGATCGGCAGGTCGGGACGGAACACCCGGCCCAGCTCCTCGGCGGAGGCATGGACATGGACCAGGGTCTGGCGGGTCTCCGGCAGGTCGATCAGCTCGTAGCCCTGGGTCGTCATCTCGCCCAGCCGGGCGCCGATCACCAGCAGCAGGTCGGACTCCCTGACGCGGGCCAGCAGCTTCGGGTTCGGGCCTGTGCCTAAGTCGCCGATCCAGGACGGGCTGGTGTTGTCCAGCACGTCCTGGCGGCGGAACGAGGAACAGACCGGCAGGCAGGAGGCTTCGGCGAAGCGCTTCAGGTCGGCGCAGGCCCGGTCGGTCCAGCCGCTGCCCCCCACCAGGACCAGCGGCCGCTCGGCAGCCGCCAGCAGGTCGGCCACCCGCTCCAGGTCGGCAGGTCCCGGATGGGCCTGGACCTCCGTGTAGCGGCCGGTCGGCGGAACGGCGACGCGGTCGCGCAGCATGTCTTCCGGCAGGGCCAGGACGACGGGGCCGGGCCGTCCGGAGGTCGCGACATGGAAGGCGCGGCTGACGAATTCCGGGATGCGGGCGGCATCGTCGATCTGCGCCGCCCACTTGGCGACCGGCGAGAACATGCGGCGGTAGTCGATCTCCTGGAACGCCTCGCGCTCCGCCTGATCGCGCGCCACCTGGCCGACGAACAGGATCATCGGCGTGGAATCCTGCATGGCGGTATGGACGCCGATCGAGGCGTTGCAGGCGCCGGGGCCGCGGGTCACGAAGCAGATGCCCGGCCTGCCGGTCAGCTTGCCGGCCGCCTCGGCCATGTTGGCCGCCCCGCCCTCCTGCCGGCAGGTGACCAGATCGATGTCGGGAGCGTCGTGGAAGGCGTCGAGTACGTCCAGGTAGCTTTCGCCCGCGACGCAGAACGCCCGGTCGGTGCCGTGGACGCGTAGCGAATCGACAAGGATCTGCCCACCTGAACGGGGCTTCGGAGTGCTCGACATGACCTATCCTGGAAGTGACGGAACCGTTTGCGAAAGGCTGGGAGTTTCGAACCCTCCGCCCGGCTTGTCAACGCTGCCCGGGCGGGCCGCCCGGACGGAAAGCCATCGCTCCCATCAACCCTATTGCATTCCCGCGTATCCGGCGCTTATCTGCCCGCTGACTCGGCAACAGCCACACCTGCAGCCACCGGGGAGGGTTCCCGAATGGTCAAACTGACACGCGATCAGGTCATCCAGATCTGCGGCCGCCTGGACGACATGCGCATCGCCGGCATCATCGGCACCGGGGCGACGGCGGCCGAACTCACCGAGGCCCGGACGTGGCTCGCATCGGACGACTATCTCGGCGGCGATCTCGGCAAATCGGCGAATGGCCGCGTTGCGCGGCTGGTCGAACTGCTGCGCACCGACGAGGCCGAGTGGGACGACCGCTGACGGTCGGGCGCCATCGGTCGGAAGCTAGCCGGCCTTTCGCTGCTCCAGGGCCTTGAAGGCGTTGGTGAAGCCCCTGAACGAGATCTGCGCCGCGATCCGCTGGTCGGGCGGGATCCTGAAGGCCACGACGCCGCGCGTGCCGTTGCGGAACATGGTCAGTACCTGGTCCCGCAGGGTGGCCCGGACGACGCAGAAATTGGGATTGCACTCCTGGATCGGCATTTCCAGGGCCGGGCGGGCGTCGATCTGGAGCACCATGCCCGCTTCCTTGACCGCCTGGGGCGCCAGGTTGAATCCCAGCGACGGCGTATCGGCGCCGGGCCGGAAATAGACCGCCACGCTCAGCAATCCCAGGTTGGTATCGCTCGACACCACGTTCTGGGTGATGATGCATTTCGGCAAGCCTTCCGGCGCACGGTCGGCGCATTGCAGCTTCCAGTCATCGAACCGCTTCTCCTCGGCGGCATCGGCCGGGACGGCGGCGGCGAAGGCCGCCAGGGCGAGCAGGGCGGCGCCGAAACGGGACCGGATCTTCGGAACCATGCAAATCCTCCTTGAAACGCCTACGGATCAGCGGCACCGGCGATGCCTGCCGGCACGATCGGCGCTGGACCCGCGGCTGGACAGAACCCATAGTTCGAGTGACGTGGTGCACGCAACGTTTAAGGTGAGCGGCCGGTGGCGATTAATCGGACTTTGTTGGGATGCGCGGGCGCCGCGCTCGCCCTCTCCCTGGGTCTCGGGTGTTTCGGTTCGGGATCGGCGGCGCTCGCCGCGAAGGACGAGCTGGTGATCGGCGCCGTGCAGTTCCCCGGCACGTTCCATCCCAGCATCGACGCCATGGCGACCAAAAGCTACATCCTGGGCGCCGCACGCCGGCCCTTCACCACCTTCGACCAGGACTGGAAGCTGATCTGCCTGCTCTGCACCGAGCTGCCCAGCCTGGAAAAGGGAACGGCGGTCGAGGTGACCCGGCCGGACGGCACGCGGGCGATCGATGCCACCTTCACCATCCAGCCGGGCGCCACCTGGGGCGACGGCAAGCCGCTGACCACCCGCGACGTGCTGTTTACCTGGGAGGTCGGGCGCCATCCCCTGAGCGGCGTCACCAACGCGCAGCTCTTCTCGAAGGACATCGTCGGCATCACCGCCGTGGACGAGAAGACCTTCACCGTCCACTGGGACAAGTACCGGTGCAGCTACGACTCGATCAACGACCTGCTGGTGCTGCCTGAACACCTGGAACGCCCGGTGTTCGAGGCCGATCCCGCCCAGTACCGCAACCGCACCCTGTACGACACGGACCGCACCAATCCCGGCCTCTATTTCGGCCCCTACCGGATCAGCCGGGTCGAATCGGGCGCCTACGTGGTGCTGGAGCCGAACCCGACCTGGTGGGGCGACAAGCCGGGCTTCAGGCGGATCGTGGTCCGCACCATCGAGAACACCTCGGCGATGGAGGCCAACCTGCTGTCCGGCGAAGTCGACTACGTTGCCGGCGAAGTCGGGCTGTCGATCGAGCAGGCGCTCGCCTTCGAGAAGCGCCACGGCCAGCGGTTCAGGGTCGTCTACCAGCCGGGCCTGTTCTACGAGCATATCGACCTGAAGCTCGACAACGAGATCCTGTCAGACGTGAGGGTCCGCCGCGCGCTGCTGACCGCGATCGACCGCGACGCGATCTCCCGCCAATTGTTCGGCGGCAAGCAGCCGGTTGCCCATACCGGGGTCAATCCGCTCGACCGCTACTACAGCGAGGACTTCACCCGCTACCCGTTCGACCCGGCCGCGGCCGTGAAGCTGCTTGAGGAAGCCGGCTGGAAGGAACTGCGCGGCGGCATCCGGCACGACTCCGCCGGCCGGCGGCTCAGCCTGGAGTTCCAGTCCACCGCCGGCAACCGGACGCGCGAACTGGTCCAGCAGGTGCTCCAGGAGCAGTGGCGCAAGGTCGGCGTCGAGGTCAGGATCAACAACCAGCCGGCCCGCGTGCTGTTCGGCGAGACCCTGCGCGAGCGCCGGTTCCCGGCCATGGCGTTGTTCGCCTGGCTGAGCGCGCCGGAGAACATCCCGCGCACGATCCTGCACTCGACCATGATCCCGACGCCGGAGAACGGCTTTTCCGGCCAGAACTATGTCGGGTTCCGCGACGCCGAGACCGACCGGATCATCGACGACCTGGAGGTGACCTGCGGCGAGAACGAGGCGCGGCCCCTGTGGACCCGGCTCCAGCAGATCTACGCGGAGCAACTGCCGGCCCTGCCGCTCTATTTCCGGTCGGACAGCTATATCATGCCACCCTGGCTGGACGGCGTGCGCCCGACCGGCCACCAGTACCCATCGACCCTGTGGATCGAGCAGTGGCGCTCGAACTGACGCCGCCGGGGATGGGCCGCCGCTGATGTTGCGCTTCGTGGCTTTCCGGCTGCTGGAGGCGCTCGTCGTCCTGCTGATCATGTCGTTCCTGATCTATGGTTTGATCGGGCTGATGCCGGGCGACCCGGTCGACCTGATGATCAACGCCGACCCGAACCTGACGGCGGCGGATGCCGCGCGCCTGCGGGAGCTGTACGGCCTGGACCAGCCGATCTGGCAGCGTTACCTGAACTGGCTGGCCGCGGCGCTCCAGGGGGACCTGGGATATTCGCGGCTGTTCTCCCGGCCGGTGCCCGAAGTGCTGGCGCCGCGCCTGATGAACACGCTGCTGCTGCTGGGCATCTCGTTCGTGCTGTCCCTGGCGGTCGCCATCCCGCTGGGGGTATTCGCCGCCCGGCGGCCCCACGGCGCCGCGGACACGGCGATCAACCTGGCCTGCTTCGCGGGGATCTCGGTGCCGCCGTTCTGGCTGGCGCTGCTGTTCATCATCCTGTTCGCGGTCGTGCTGGGGGTGCTGCCGGCCGGCGGCATGGCCCCGGTCGGCGGAACCGGTGGGCTATGGGAGCGCCTGCCCTATCTGGTGATGCCGGTCGCCACCCTGACGCTGGTCAGCGTCGGCGGCTACACCCGCTTCGTCCGCGCCGCCGTGATCGAGCAGCTTCGGCAGGACTATATCCGCACCGCCCGCGCCAAGGGCGTGCCGGAGCGGTCCGTGGTCTGGCGCCATGCCCTGCGGAACGCCATGATCCCGGTCGTCACCATCGTGGCGCTGGGGTTCGGGACCCTGTTTTCCGGCGCGCTGGTGACGGAGACGATGTTCGCGTATCTGGGCATGGGCAAGCTGATCTACGATTCCATCCTGGGGAACGACTACAACATCGCCCTGGTCGGCCTGCTGCTCGCCACGCTGATGACATTGGCCGGCAATCTCCTGGCCGATCTGGGTTATGCCGCGCTCGACCCCCGCATCACCTTCACCGAGACGCGCACGTGACGGCGTGGCGGCGCTTCCTGCGGTTTCCGGCGGCGGTGTCGAGCCTGGTGCTCCTGGTGCTCCTGGCGGGCGCCTCCCTGGCGGCGCCGCTGGTCGAGGCGGCGCTCGGCGTCGATGCCAACGCGGTCAGCCTGTTCGACCGCTTCGCCCCGCCCTCCCCGCGGAACTGGCTGGGCACGGACGAGCTGGGGCGCGACGTGCTGGTCAGGCTGCTGTATGGTGGCCGGGTGTCGCTGTTCGTCGGACTTGCCGCCGCGGTGGCGTCCGCCGTGGTCGGGACGGTGGTCGGGCTGCTCGCCGGCTTCTTCGGGGGAAGGATCGACGGTTTCCTGATGCGGGTGACCGACGGGGTGATCGCCTTGCCGCTGCTGCCCCTGCTGATCGTGCTGGCCGCCGTGGACCTGGGCAAGCTGGGCGTCCCGGCAGGGCTGGCGCAATCCGATCAGGTCAGCCTCTACCGGATCATCGTGATCGTGTCCCTGGCCGGCTGGACGACGGTCGCGCGGCTCGTCCGCGGCGCGGCGCTGAGCGTCCGGCAGCGCGAGTACGTCCGGGCCGCCATCGCGCTGGGGGCCGGAAACCTGCGGCTGATGCTGGTCCATGTCCTGCCCAACGTCGCTTCGCCCATCGTGGTCGCCACGACGCTGTCGGTCGGCAACATCATCCTGCTGGAATCGGTGCTGAGCTTTCTCGGCCTGGGCATCCAGCCGCCGCTGCCGAGCTGGGGCAACATGCTGACCAACGCGCAGGAGCTGATCTGGTCCGCGCCGATGCTGGCGATTTATCCGGGGCTGCTGATCTTCGTGACCGTGATCGCCTTCAATTTCGTCGGCGACGGGCTGCAGGACGCGCTGGACCCGCGGGCGGACGCCTCCCGGCGTTAAGATATTCTCGCCCCCGAACGCCTTTAGATTGACACTTTTCCGGCTTGGCAAACGTTGAGAAGCCTGAAGCTTCGGCGACAGTCGAGCCAGAGGGAAAAGGAGCGCGTCTGATATGGGGCAGAAGACGATCAATCCCCCTGTCTTCTGGGGAGCGAGCCTCATTATTGTGGCCCTGCTCGCAGTCGGCATCATCTATCCGAACGAATCTGAGGAAATGTTCGCTTCCGTCCAATCCTCGATCATCGAAGGATTCGGTTGGCTTTATATATTATCCGTCGCGGCCTTCGTCTTCATCTGCGTATTCCTGGCCTTGGGCCGGTCAGGCAACCTGAAGCTCGGACCCGACGACTCCGAGCCGGATTTCAGCTATCCGTCCTGGATCGCCATGCTGTTCGCGGCGGGCATGGGCATCGGGCTGATGTTCTTCGCCGTGGCGGAGCCGATCCAGCACTATGCCACGCCGCCCGAAGCCGAACCGCTGACGATAGAGGCGGCGCGCGAGGCGATGGTGATCACCTTCGTCCACTGGGGCGTCCATGCCTGGGCGATCTACGCCATCGTCGGGCTGTCGCTGGCCTATTTCAGCTTCCGCTACAATCTGCCGCTGACGATCCGCTCCGGCCTCTACCCACTGTTCAAGAACCGGATCAACGGGCCGATCGGCGACGCGGTGGACATCTTCGCGATCTGCGGGACTCTGTTCGGCATCGCGACGTCGCTGGGTTTCGGCGTGCTCCAGATAAATGCCGGTCTGAACTATCTGCTGGACTGGCCGGTCGGGCTGTCGGTCCAGATCCCGCTGATCGCCGTGATCACCGCCCTGGCGACGGTGTCGGTCGTGACGGGGCTGGACGTCGGCATCCGCCGGCTGTCGGAGCTGAACCTGATCTGCGCCATCCTGCTGATGGTGTTCGTGCTGGCGGTCGGTCCGACGACCTTCCTGCTGAAGGCCTTCGTCCAGAACATCGGCACGTATCTGGACCATTTCTTCATCAGGACCTTCACCCTTTACGCCTACGAGCCGAAGGGCTGGCTGAGTTCCTGGACGCTGTTCTACTGGGCCTGGTGGATCGCCTGGTCGCCCTTCGTAGGCATGTTCATCGCCCGGATCTCGCGCGGGCGGACGGTGCGCCAGTTCATCGGCGGCGTGCTGTTCATCCCGACGGGCTTCTCGTTCCTGTGGATGACGGTGTTCGGCAATACCGCCATCTCGCTCGACATGGGCGTGGCGGCCGGGGCGATCACCCAGGCCGTCTCGGCGGACGTGTCGGTGGCGCTGTTCCAGTTCTTCACCTACCTGCCGCTGCCGTCCGTTACCTCCACCCTGGCGGTGCTGCTGGTGGCGATCTTCTTCGTCACCTCGTCGGACAGCGGATCCATGGTGATCGACACCATCGCGGCCGGCGGCGCCGAGAACACGCCGTTGTGGCAGCGGGTCTATTGGTGCGCCCTGGAGGGCATCGCGGCGGCATTGCTGCTGCTCGCCGGCGGACTGACGGCGCTCCAGACCATGACGCTGATCAGCGCCCTGCCCTTCACCTTCATCATGATCATGCTCGCCGCCGGCCTCATCCGGGGAATGCAGGCGGACCTCGCCCGCGGCAATACGGCCCCCGCCGCCGTGCCGGCGGCCGAGCTGTCGTGGCGCCAGCGGCTGGAACTGAGCCTGCATACGCCCCATCGCGACGACGTCGCCCGGTTCCTGACCGGGACCGTATCGCCGGCGCTGGAGATGGTCGCCCAGGAGATGCGGGGACGCGGCCTGTCCGTGATGGTCGGCGCCTACGGCGAGGACGGCATCGCGCTGACCGTCCCGGCGATAGAGGTCAGGAGCTTCGTCTATGGCGTACGGCCCATACGCCAGCTCCTGCCGGCCTATACGGCGGCGCAGGCGGCCTCGACCGAGGAGCGGCGTCCGCACAGCTGGGCGGCGCGGACCTTCTTCTCGGACGGAAGCCGGGGGTACGACGTGATGGGCTTCACCCGCGACCAGATCATCAGCGATGTGGTTGGGCAGTACGAACGCTACCAGGCGCTGACCCAATCGAAGGCGACCGCGCTCTACATCACGTCGCCCGATCCGGCATAGGGAGGCCGAAGATCGGGTAGAGCGAAGCGGCACCCGACACCCGCTCTCCCTCTTTGTCGGCTGCCGCTTCGCTTTGGCCGACCTACGGACCTACGGAAATTGACTCTGGTTTCACGGTAGGGCGGGGACCGCCACGGCGAAGAAGGCGGCGTCCGCGATCATCCCCGGAGGGAGGCTTGGTAGCGGCTCCATCCCGCGGAGCGCAGCTCGCAGGCCGGGCAGGTGCCGCAGCCATAACCCCAATCGTGCCGGGTGGCACGGTCGCCCAGGTAGCAGGTGTGGGTGTCCTCGACGGTCAGGTCCACCAGCGCCCGGCCGCCGAGACGGTCGGCCATCTCCCATGTGGCCGCCTTGTCGATCCACATCAGGGGCGTGTGGACGACGAACCGTTGGTCCATGCCGAGGTTCAGTGTGACCTGGAGCGACTTGAGCGTGTCGTCGCGGCAGTCCGGGTAGCCGGAGTAATCCGTCTCGCACATGCCGCCGACGAGGTGCCTGATGCCGCGGCGGTAGGCCACCGCAGACGCGAAGGTGAAGAACAGCAGGTTGCGGCCGGGGACGAAGGTGCTGGGCAGGCAGTTCTCCTGGTAGCGGATTTCCGCCTCGCCGGTCAGCGCGGTGTCGCTGACGGCGCCCAGGACGGACAGGTCCAGCATGTGGTCGTCGCCCAGGCGGGCGCTCCAGTCCGGCATCCGGGCGGCGAGCTTGTCGCGGAAGCGGATCCTGCACTCGAGCTCGACCCGGTGGCGCTGGCCGTAGTCGAACCCGATGGTTTCCACATGGGCGAAGCGGTCCAGGGCCCAGGCGAGACAGGTCGCGGAATCCTGCCCGCCGGAGAACAGTACCAGCGCCTTTTCTTCCGTCATGCTTCCCCCGGATATGTCTGAGATGGTGGGCGTGGCGCTCACGGGATGCCGATCAGCTTATGGGTCTGGAGGCTGAGGCGCCAGCGCGGATGGTCCCGGCAATAGGCGACCGCAAGGGCGGTGTTGGCGACGCGGTCGGCGCCGTCCATCGGCTGGAGCCAGAAGTGGCGGAACGGCAGGTCTTCCAATTCGGCGGGATCGAACCGGGGCTGGGGGAAGACCAGCTTCAGTTCGTGGCCCCATCGGAGCACCCAGTCGGCGCCGGCCTTGGGGCTGACGCAGATCCAGTCGACGCCGGGCGGCGGTTCCAGGGTGCCGTTGGTCTCGATCGCGATCTCGAACCCCTCGGCATGGACGGCCTCGATCAGCGCGCCGTCGAGCTGGAGCAGCGGTTCGCCGCCGGTGAAGACGACGTAGCGGTGCGGCGCCCCGGGTCCCCAGGTGCGCGCGATGGCACCGGCCAACTCGGCGGCGCTGCCGAAGCGCCCGCCACCCTCGCCGTCGGTGCCGACGAAGTCCGTGTCGCAGAACCGGCAGGTCGCGGTCTCCCGGTCTCGCTCGCGCCCGGACCACAGATTGCAGCCGGCGAAGCGGCAGAACACGGCGGCCCGGCCGGCATGGGCTCCCTCGCCCTGCAACGTCTTGAACAGTTCCTTGACGGCGTAAGCCATCTCACCTTTCCCATCTATCCCGAGACAGGGTTCTGCCCTGCGGAAAGCGGCAAGTCCAGGACGGCGGAGCCCGGACCGGGCACAGCCTTGCCATGTGCCTGAAGCGGGGCGAGGATATGGGCATTGTTCCGGTGCGTGATGATCGGCGGGCCCACCTTTCTCGGAGTGGACGCCGGTATCCGGGACAGCGTAAAGGGCATGGACATCGCCGCCGCCGACCCGCGCCGCCGCGGAAGAAAGAATAGTTGGACAGGGAGAAGACATGGTCAGTTTCGCAGTGCTCGGCTGCGGCCGCATCGGTCGGATGCATGCCCGCAACATCCACTCCCATCCGCGCGCCGAACTGGTCGGCGTCTACGACGTGGCGGCAGAGGCCGCCGAAGGAGTTTCCGCGGAACTGGGCGCCCGGGTGCTGGGGTCCGTGGACCAGGCGCTGAACGATCCCGCGATCGACGCAGTCTTCATCGCGTCCACGACCGACACCCACGTGGACCTGATCACCCGATCCGCGAAGGCCGGCAAGGCGGTGCTGTGCGAGAAGCCAATCGACCTGGACATCTCTCGGGTCGAAGCCTGCTGGCAGGAGATCGGCAAGCTGGACCCGCTGGTCATGATCGGCTTCAACCGCCGGTTCGACCCCTCCTTCAAGGCGCTGCGCGACCGCATCCAGGCGGGCGAACTGGGCAAGGTGGAACAGGTCGTCATCACCAGCCGCGACCCCGCCCCGCCGCCGGTCCAGTATATCAGGGGATCGGGCGGGCTGTTCCGGGACATGACGATCCACGATTTCGACATGGCCCGCTACCTGGTCGGCGACATCGTCGAACTCCAGGCGATGGGCGCCGCCCTGGTCGATCCCATGATCGCCGAAGAGGGCGACATCGACAGCGCGATGATCGTCCTGCGGGCCGCGTCCGGCGCGCTGGTCCACATCAACAACAGCCGGCGTTGCGCCTATGGCTATGACCAGCGGATCGAGGCCTTCGGCGGGAAGGGCATGCTTCAGGCCCACAACCGCCGGCCGACCACGGTGGAAGCCTGGGGAGCCGGGGGGACGCAGGCCCGCGACCCCGTGCTGAACTTCTTCATCGAGCGTTATTTCGAAGCCTACATGGCGGAGATCGACCATTTCATCGATTGCGTCGAGACGGGAACGAAACCGCTGGCCGGGTTCGCCGAAGGCCGGGAGGCGCTTCGCCTCGCCGACGCCGGGCTGGAGTCGCTGCGCACGGGCGGGGTCGTCCGCCTGGACAGGTAAGACGAAAACAAGAAACGCTGGAGGAAGAACCATGGAAGAAACGATCAGGCTGACCGCCGCCCAGGCGGTGGTGCGATACCTGGCGGCCCAGCGGTCTAGGGTGGACGGGGCGGAAGTGCCGCTGTTCGCCGGCTGCTGGGGGATCTTCGGGCACGGCAACGTGGCCGGGCTGGGCGAGGCGCTGTACCATGCCCGCGAGACGCTGCCGACGTTCCGCGCCCACAACGAGCAGGGCATGGCCCTGGCGGCGGTCGCCTTCGCCAAGGCAAGCAACCGGCGCCGCATGATGGCCTGCACCACCTCGATCGGGCCGGGAGCGTCCAACATGGTGACCGCCGCCGGCGTGGCGCACGTCAACCGGCTGCCGGTGCTGTTCCTGCCCGGCGACGTCTTCGCCAGTCGCCGCCCCGACCCGGTCCTTCAGCAGATCGAGGACTTCAACGACGCCACGGTCAGCGTCAACGACTGTTTCCGCCCTGTTTCTCGCTGGTGGGACCGGATCACCCGTCCGGAACAGCTCCTGACCTCCCTGCCCCGCGCCATCCAGGTGCTGACCGATCCGGTCGACTGCGGGCCGGCCACGATCTGCATGGCGCAGGATGTCCAGGCCGAGGCGTACGACTTCCCCGAAAGCTTCTTCCGGCCGCAGATCCACCGGATAAGGCGTCCGGCCCCGGACGCGGAGGAGTTCGCCCGGGCGCTCGACCTGCTCGCCAGGGCGGAGCGGCCGCTGGTCGTCGCGGGCGGCGGCGTGCTCTATTCGGAGGCGAGCCGGGTCCTTCAGGACTTCGCGGCCACGCACGGCATTCCGGTCGCCGAGACCCAGGCGGGCAAGAGCGCCATGCCGTGGGACCACCCCCAGGCGGTCGGCTCGATCGGCGTCACCGGCAGTTCGGCGTCCAACGCGCTGGCGCGGGAGGCCGACGTGATCCTGGCGGTCGGCACCCGGCTACAGGACTTCACGACCGGGTCGCGGGCGCTGGTGCCCGGCGATGCCACCCTGATCCAGCTCAACATCCAGGCGTTCGACGCGGGCAAGCACCGGGCGGTGCCGCTGGTCGGCGACGCCAGGCGGACGCTGGAGGACCTGACGGCGGCGCTGGGTTCCTACAAGGTCTCCGAGGCCTGGCGGGAACGGACCGCGGCGCTGGTCAAGGAATGGAACGGCGCCGTGGATCAGGCGGTGTCGCCGACCAACGCCCCGCTGCCGACCGACGCCCAGGTGATCGGCGCCGTCAACCGGGCGGCCGAGGCCCGCGACGTCGTGGTCTGCGCCGCCGGCGGCCTTCCGGGCGAGCTTCACAAGCTTTGGCGGGCGGGTTCGCCCAACGGCTACCACATGGAATACGGCTTCTCCTGCATGGGCTACGAGATCGCCGGCGGTCTGGGCGTCAAGATGGCCCGGCCGGACCGCGAGGTCTTCGTCATGGTCGGCGACGGCAGCTACATGATGATGAACTCCGAGCTTCAGACCTCGGTCATGCTGGGCCGCAAGCTGATCGTCACCGTGCTGGACAACCGGGGCTTCGGCTGCATCGACCGGCTTCAGCGGGCCTGCGGCGGCGAAAGCTTCAACAACCTGGTCGAGACCGTCGACCATCGGGCGGACGAAAGCTGGATCGACTTCGCCGGCCACGCCCGCAGCCTTGGCGCCACCTCCGAGAAGGTCGCAAGCATCGCCGAGCTTGAACAGGCCCTTCGGCGGGCCCGCCAGTCCGACCGGACCTATGTGGTGGTGATCGACACCGACCCGATGCCGACCACCGAGGCCGGCGGCGCCTGGTGGGACGTGGCGGTGCCGGAAGTATCGGAGCGCGCGCAGGTCGAGGAGGCCTTCGCCGCCTATGTCGATGCCCGCCGGGAACAGGCCCAGGGCTGAACGATCACACGGAACGATGAGGCTGCGATGACGGTCAAGCTGGGAACCAACCCGATCGCCTGGAGCAACGACGACCTGCCCGAACTGGGCGGCGACACTCCCCTGGAAACCTGCCTGCGGGAAACCCGCGAGGCCGGCTTCACCGGGACCGAGATGGGCAACAAGTTTCCCAGGCAGCCCGAGGCGCTGAAGTCCAAGCTGGCGGAGTACGGGCTCGAGTTCGTCTCCGGCTGGTACGGGGCCGAACTGCGCAAGCGAACCGTGGAGGATGAGATCGCGGCCATGCAGCCCCATCTCGACCTGCTGGCGGCCTGCGGCTGCAAGGTCATGGTCTTCGCCGAGACATCGGACACGGTCCAGGGCCGGCGCGACGTACCGGTTTCCGAGCGGCCGGTGATGACCGAGGCGGAATGGCCGGTATTCCTCGACCGGATAACCAAGCTGTCCGAGTACATGGCCGGCAAGGGCGTCCAGCTCGCCTTCCACCACCATATGGGCACTGTGATCGAGAAGGCCCGCGAAGTGGACCGGCTGCTTTCCGGCACGCCCGACACCGTGGGGCTGCTGTTCGACACCGGCCATTTCACCTTCGCCGGCGACGATCCGGCCGAGGTCGCGCGGAAATGGGCGAAGCGCATCAACCATGTCCACGCCAAGGATGTCCGGCCGGACGTGCTGAAGCAGGCCAGGGACGGACGCTGGAGCTTCCTCGACTCAGTGATCAACGGCGTCTATACGGTTCCCGGCGATGGCATGGTCGATTTCGAGGCGGCACTCCGCCCCGTCGCCGAGGCGGGCTACGGCGGCTGGATCATCTGCGAAGCGGAGCAGGACCCCGCTAAGGCCCATCCCCTGACCTATGCCCGCAAAGGCCATGCCCATCTGCGGGCGATCGCGGAGAAGCTCGGTCTCGCCGTTCAATGACAATACGCCACAGTCCAAGAAAAGGAGAACAGGGTGGAAGTCGAATGCGTTCTGGATGCCAAGGCCTTGCTTGGAGAATGCCCCGTCTGGTCGGTGGAGGAGCAGGCCCTGTACTGGGTCGACATTCTCGCCCCCGCCCTGCACCGGCTCGATCCCGCGACGGGCGCCACGCGGACATGGGCGATGCCGCACTCGATCGGCTCCTTCGGGCTGCGGGAAAGCGGCGGCGCCATCGTGGCGCTGCGCAACGGCTTCCACCTGTTCAATTTCGGGACGGGCGACCTGACGCCGGTCGCCAACCCAGAACCGGACATGGCCGGAAACCGGCTGAACGACGGCAAGGCGGCACCGGACGGCAGCTTCTGGGCCGGCACCATGGACGAGGAAACCATGAGCCGGCGGACCGGTTCGCTCTACCGGGTGGCGCCGGACGGCACGGTCCGCCGCATGCTGGACGGGCTGATCGTCTCCAACGGCCTGGCCTGGAGCGCCGACGGCCGGACCCTGTTCCATTCCGACAGCAAGGGGAAGCTGATCTGCGCCTACGACCATGAGCCCGGCACGGGCGACCTCACCAACCGCCGCGTGATCGCCGAGCCGTCGGAGGAGGTCGGTCGCCCGGACGGAGCCGCCACGGACATGGAGGGGTTCTACTGGAGCGCCGGCATTTCCGCCGGGGTGCTGAACCGCTGGTCGCCCGACGGCGGGCTGGACCGGCAGATCCCGATGCCGTGCGCGGCCCCGACCATGCCGTGCTTCGGCGGGCCGGACATGCGGACGATCTATGTGACGTCGCTGCGCCACAACGTGTCCGACGAGCGGCTGGCGGCGTTCCCCCTGTCGGGCGGGATCTTCGCGCTTGAAGTCGATGTTCCCGGCGTGCCGGTGGCGAAGTTCAAAGGATAAGGAAACATCCATGACGTTGAATGTCTGCATGGTCGGCTATGGCATGATGGGCGTCTGGCACACCGAGGCCCTGAAACGGACAGACGCCGTGCTGCACACAATCGTCGGCCGGAATCCGGAGGGGGCCAGGGAGTTCGCCGAACGCCACGGCTACCGCGGATGGTCGGTCTCGCTCGACGAGGCGCTGGCGGATCCGGAGATCGACGCCGTGATCCTGGGCACGCCGAGCGACCTGCACGAGGAGCAGGCGATCAAATGCCTGGAGGCCGGCAAGCACACGCTGATCGAGATCCCCATCGCCATGAGCTTGGCCGGTTCGAAGCGGTTGGTCGAGGCGGGTGAGAGGAGCGGCAAGGTATACGGGCTGTCGCACCCCATGCGCTTCCGCCGCGAGCGGGAAGACCTGCTGGCCCGCACCCGTGCCGGGGAGGAGAAGATCCGCCACATCGCCGGGCGCTTCTTCATCAAGCGGCTGGTCAATATCGGCGCCACGGGATACCAGCGGAGCTGGACCGACAACATCCTGTGGCACCATTTCTGCCATTTCGTCGATCTCGGCATGTACCTGTTCGACGGCGCGCCGATCCGGCGGGTCCAAAGCTATCTGGGCGAGTTGCACCCGACGACGGGCATCCCCATGGAATGCATCGTGATGGTGGAGACAGAGGCCGACCAGTCGCTGCTGGTCCACGGGTCGTACCATGCGGCCTATCGTTTCTACGACAAGTTGATCGTTACGGACCGGGACACCTATTTCTACGACATACTGGCCGGGACGCTCAAGACGTCGGAAGGCACGGCGGAGATCGAGAGCGAGCAGGACAACTGCACCCGCGTCACCCTGGATTTCCTGGAGGCCATCCGCGGAAACCGCCCGCCCCGGGCGTCCGGCCCGTCGGTGCTGCCGGCGATGCAGGTGCTCCAGACGGTCCAGGACGAATGGGACTCCCGCCACGGCGCCCGGGCCATTCCGGGCCGGCCGCTGCCGCGGGGTTGACTGATCGTGGATCGGCCCCTGGACGCAGGGCCCGATCCACGGGAGTCGCCGAGCCGGGGCGTTACCGGCGTTCGACCGCGGCCGTGGCCGTGTAGGTCTTGCCGCCGACGGTGAACCGCGCCAGCACGCCGGCCGGGCACTGCTGGGCCGCCTTCCGGATGTCGGCCCGGTACCGGTACTGGCCCTTGCCCGGGTCGGACACGTCGGGAGTGACGGCGGCGACGCCGTACTGGACCGTGCCCGCCGCGTTGAGGATGGCGACCGACCCGCTCGGCGGAACCGTGCTGCCGCGGACGTCCCACTCGATCTCGTCGGCGGCGCGCTGGCGGCACTCCGCCCGCAGGATGCTCACGCGCGGCGTCTGGCTCGCGTCGTCACCCACCGATGCCGTGGCGCTGTAGGCGTAGACGGTACCCTTGCCATCCGGCGTCGGCACGTAATAGCCCGCCACCACGATGTCCGTGCCGGGCGCGACGGAGCCGGGAGCGATCTCGAAGCCGGCCGAGTTCTTCAGCGGGGTTCCCGGCAGCCGAGGGTCGTAGGCGACGGGCGGCATTCCGGATGCGGGCGTCACGTCGGGATAAGGCCGGGCATTGGACGAGGCCGGCAGCAGGACGACCGGCATCCCTTCCACCTCGAAGCCGGTTCCGTCGTTCAGCGTCACGGTGCCGATCAGGTGGTGCTCGGCGGGCTCGACATAGACCTGCCGGGCATAGATGCCGGAAAGGTCGCGCGTGCCGGTGACGATGGCGTGGCCGCCGATGAAGCCCCGCTCCGTCCGGCCGGGTAGCGCGGGCCCGGACGCCAGGTCGCCATGGGCGAGCGGCGCCGTGGGCGAGGTCAGTTTGGTGGCGGGAGTGACGACGACGGTAAGGCCCATGACCTTGATGACGCTGTTGCCGCTCTCGACGCCCGCGGCCTCGAGCGGGCCTTCGATCTCGATCACGCCCTGGCCGGAGCCTTGGGCCATGGCGGGTACCGTGCAGAAGAGCACGGCGGCCGCGAGGGCAGGGACGCAGTGGATGATGCGCATTATGGGACCTTGATGACGTTCGGAGTGTGAAGGACGATGCGTCGGTGCGCCCATCAGGACGCGCATCCCCGGGCGCCGAGGCGGTGCCTGAGACGGAAATGCTCCGCCTTCGTGCTGAAGGCAGAGGCGCTGTCGTCGGTGAGGTCGTGGAACTGCCCGATATCGTCCGCATAGACGGTTTCGGCGAGCGACAGGAGCGCCGCCTCGCTTTCCAGGCGCGCCTTGTCGGCCGCAGACCGGTAGCTCAAGTAGGGCCTCGCCATCTGCCCGGACGCCGTGTAGACGTAGCAATCCCGGAACCCGTCATCCAGGCCGAGCCTGTTTCCGCGGTCGTCGTCAGGCTCGGCAGGCCGGTTGGCGGCATCGTCCTGCCTTTCCTTTTCGGTATCTGCCCTTTTCGCATTCTTGGTCGGCTGCAGGGCGAGCTTTCGCGCGTCGCTCTCCCTGGCGCTTACCGTAACAGGCATGACCAAGCCGGCGATCAGCAAGGCCGCAACGAGCGTTACCGATCTGAGCATTCTCTGCTTTCCTCCCATTGACCAAGGTGTTTCCCCAACACCCAAGTAGATGACGAATTTGGAAACCCCAATATTTCCGAAGCGGCAAATAAATTATGGGGACCGCCGCCATGAGGGGTGTTTCCAGCGCGCTTGTCAGGTCACTTCGATCCAGGTTCTGGCGAGTCCCCCGGCCGCGTGGGGCCGGTTGGTGATCCAGTCCTTGTAGGTGGCCGTCACCTCGTACCGGCCGGGCTGGACGTTGTGGATCATGAACGTCGTCCGCTGTGCCGGGGTGAGGTTCGTCACCGCTTTCGCCGGCACGGGAATCGGCTTCGAAAAGGTGCCGAGCTGGGGGTTCGTCCGCAGGGGCCTTCCGTCCATCTCGACGATCGTGCTGTTCAGGCCGATGCGGATGTCCAGGTTGCTGTAGGTCGCATTGATCGACCTCAACAGGATGTTCTGCCCTTTCCTGGCCCGGACGATGACGCGGGGATCCCGTTCCGTCCTGGGGTGGGGGACGCCGCTGATCAGGAAGTATTTCGGCTCGAAGCGGTTCAGCCCGGCGTCCTCGCCGCACAGGCCGGCGGAATGATTCAGTTCGTGCCAACGCGGGTCGACATCGTCGAAGGACCAGATCGCCTCCACCTGGTAGCGGAGGTCGGTCGCCTGGTCCTCGTCGGCGGGATGGCGTTCGAACAGCAGTCCCGGTCCGCTGGGAGGATCGATGACCAGCGGACCGTACATGCCCATCTCGAAATGGAGCACCGTGTTCTTGTGGCAGTGATAGAAGTAGGTGCCCGGCGTCTTGGCCTGCCACTGGTATGTGTACTGGTTGCTGACCTCGAAGGAGGTGTGTCCCACGCCGTCGTTGACGGTACTCGGCTCGATGCCGTGCCAGTGTATGGTATGGGTGTTCTTGGCCGCATCCAGGGTGGCATGGACGATCTGGCCCTGGCGCACCCGGATCAGCGGCGAGGGCCAGGTTCGGTCGCCGCCGGAGGTATTGGGATCGACGAAGCCCCAGAAGCGGACGTCGCGGCCGTCCGGCATGGTGACGTCGAAGGACCCGTGGACCTTGCGGGTCAGGCGGATGTTGGGGCTTACCTTGTCCGGGGTCTCGATCACGTCCGAATTGGGATCGCAGCCGAACGCGTCGTACTCCGCGGGATCGGTCGGCGGACGGGGAATGGTCGTGCTCATGGGAAACTTCCTTTCATCGAGCGGCGGAAACTAAAGCGGACCCTCGATGATCCAGTCCGTCACGAGCCCCAGCGGATAGGAACCTCCGGCGGAGGTCTGGGAAATCTCGTTGTGGCAGTGCATGGGGTAGATCAGCGGGAACTTCTCCTGGCGCGGCGGCCACGCGGCGTCGGGGATCTCGGGCGGCTTGGCGAAGGGCAGCAGCAGGTCCCGGCGCATCAGGGGAGGCATCGACCAAGTGTCCTCCTCGATGATGTTGTCGAGCACCCGGACCGCATGGGAGCTCTCGACGATCTCCGCGGTGGTGAAGACGTGGTTTCCGTGGATATGGGGAGAATGGGTCGCCAGCCCGGCATTGAGCGCCCGCAGCAGCAGGGGTTGGCCGACCCGCCCGCGCGGGACCGTGGCCTCGTCATGGGCCGCATCGACTCCGCTCAGGCCGTTGATGGTGAAATAACGGGGCAGGAACGATGCGGTCAGGTCGAGCGCTCCCGCGAGATCGCCCGCCTCGGCCAGCTTGTTGATTCGCGGGTCGATCTGGTTGAACACCCAGATCCGGTCCCGGCCCGGCTGCCATGGGCTTCCGGGGAAGCGGGCGTGATTGCCCAGCGCCGAGAACAGCGCGCGGACTCCGGGCGTCGCCTGGCCCGCGGCATAGGGGGTGGCCGGACTGCCGGGCGGTTGGGCGGCGGGTTCGACGACGATCGCACCGTGAAGCCCGAGGAGCCTGTTCAGCGGTGCGCGGTCCGGATCGAGATAGAAGTAGGTGCCCGGCAGACCGACCGTGAACGTCACGCTGCCGATACCGTTGGGAGCGATCGGCCCGAGGCTGACACCCGGCATGCCGGGTATTTGCAGGGAATGCGGAGTGCTCGCGAGGTTCTGCACGGTCAGGGTGACCGTCTGTCCCTGCTTCAGGCGGATGACCGGCCCCGGAACGCTCGGCTTGCCGGTGCCGAGGGAAAATGCCCACATGAAGACGGCCGACCCGTCGACCATTTCCACGTCGGCCTCTTGTATCCGAAGAGAAACTTCGATCGGCGGCGGGGCCGCCTGGGCCAGCAGCGGACCCGACAGGAATGACAGCCCGGCGACGCCTGCCAGGCCGCCTCCGTACTGGAGAAACTGCCGTCGTCGCATCTTAGACCTCCATGATGTCCATGGCGGTATGACGAGCGGCGATCTGCCGTTATTCCGAGATTACCCTATCCTGTACCTCAAGCAGAAGGACATGAGGGCACTTGTTGGACAGCTTTCTTAAGCTAAATCACTTGCCGATTAGATCATAGGTAGTGAAATAGATATAGGTGCCTTTGGGGAGGCGGACAGTGTTCGTGCTGCGGGCATGACGCTTTCCTTGTGCTCCGGGCTTCCTCCGCCGACGCCCCTATTCGGCCCGCTGTCAAGCGCACCAAACGACATGTCCGGCAAGCTGACGGTGATCAGGACATCATCCCTTTGGTGCTGCCACTTCAGGCAAGTGTATGTTCCTGAAATTGCTCCCTATTCTGAGAGCCACTGCTCCAGGATGCGGAGCTGAAGAAAATAAATCCCAGTCGGGGGATATAATTCCATGGGAAGAGTCGCAGCCACAGTCGCGTCAACGCTCTGCCTGCTCATCGGCATGGCACCGTCGGCGTTCGCCAGGGACGACGACGGAGACGACGATCGGAAGCACGGGCGGGACGGGATCGAGAGGCAGGTGATCGGCAAGATCCTGCAGGCCGATTACGACGGATACAGCGACGACCTGCTGACGGCGGGCCTGGGAGCGGCGGGACTGGCGGGACAGGCACCCCAGCCGGTGAACGCCGCCTCGCCGACCGCCGAGGAATTGCGCCGGATCGCGATCTACAACAATTACCGGGCGCTGGTGGACGTGTCGACCGGAGGCGGCTATGGCACGCTCTACGGCCCGGTCGTGGGAGTGGACGACAAGGCGAAGGATCGGGACGGAAAGATACCCGGGACGGAGTACTTGGCGCTGCTGGACGGCGACGGTCGCGGAAACTCGCGGGTGACGGTGGCCGTGCAGGTCCCCGACAGTTTCCGTCCCGACAAGCCCTGCATGGTAACGGCGACCTCGTCCGGCTCGCGCGGCGTCTACGGGGCGATCGGCACCGCGGGCGAGTGGGGGCTGAAGAAAGGCTGCGCGGTCGTCTACAACGACAAGGGGACCGGCACCGGCTTCTTCGACCTGGAGAACGGCAAGGGCTACACGATCCGGGGAGAGCATGTCGAGGCGTCCCGGTCGGGCAAGCCGCTGAACTTCGAGCCACGGATTCCGCGGCGCGAGCTGGACCGGTACCTGGAGGACAACCCGGACCGCTGGGCGATCAAGCACGCCCACTCGCGGGAGAACCCCGAGGCGGATTGGGGGACCGATACCCTGCGCTCCGTCCAGCTCGGCTTCCATCTGCTGAACCGGCATTTCGCCGGCGAGAAGGACTTCCGGAGGATAACGCCGGAGAACACCATCGTCATCGCGTCGAGCGTGTCCAACGGCGGGGCCGCGGCACTGCGGGCGGCCGAGGAGGACAGGCGGGGCTGGATCGACGGCATCGCCGTTTCGGAGCCGAACGTCAATCCGAAGCGCGACCGCTCCTTCCGGATCCAGCAGGGCAGCGGCCCGGCTTTGGTGGAACACGGACGGCCGCTTTACGACTACATGTCGTTCTACACCCTCTATGAGGGCTGTGCGGCGGCGTTGCCGGGCAATACCCGGGCCCTGCAGGTCTGCACCGACCTGAAGGCGCGCGGGCTGCTGAACGAGGGAACGCCGGCCGAGGCCCAGAAATTGATCCAGGATTATGGCATCGTGCCGGAGCAGAATGCGCTCGCGGCGTTCTACTGGTCGGCCAATGTCTACCAGTCCGTGACAGTCGCCTATGCGAACGCCTATTCCAGGGCCAGCGTGACCGACAATCTGTGCGGCTTCTCCTACGCCCATGCCGATGCGACGGACCGGCCGGCTCCCCTGCCCCGCGCCAATGCCGAGCTTGCCTTCGCCCAATCGAACGGCATTCCCCCGAATATCGGCATCCAATTGATTCGGAACGGCGTTTCGACCACGACAGTCGGCGGGGCGCCGGCTCCCATGGCGGACGTGGACGGCGCCGCCTGCCTGCGCGCCCTGTGGACCGCCGGTGACCGCGACCACTCGCGCAGGGGCGGTGGCGACAAGGGCCGCGGCGGCAGGGATCCGGCGCGGCGTTTGGCGGAAGGCGTGGAGGAGGTGCTTGCCACGGCGAACCTGCGCGGCAAGCCTGCCGTGATCATCCATGGCCGGGCCGACGCGCTGATCGCGGTCAACCACAGCTCCCGCTCATACTATGGTTCGGCCCTGAGGCAACGCCAGGAGATCCGGTACTATGAGGTGACCAACGCCCATCACCTGGACGCCTTCAACGTGATCCCGGCCTTCGCCGCCGCATACGTGCCCCTGCATGTCTATTTCAACGAGGGGCTGGATTACCTGTACGACCATCTGACCAAGGGCGACGCGCTGCCGCCTTCCCAGGTGGTCCACACCGTTCCGCGGGGGGTGGAAGCTTCCGTGGTGCCTGCGATCACCCGGGACAACGTGCCGCCCATCGCGAAGAAACCCCGGAAGGAGGACCGCATTACGTTCCGGGGATCGGTGCTCCGGATACCCGACTGAGGATCGGTAAAGCGCCGCGGGATTTCTCCCGCGGCGTCCGCTCGGGCCGGCGTGAACGGTGTGATCCGGCCTTAATCGGGGATGAGGGTGGCTGCTTGGCGTTCCCGAGCGTCCATGCTCCGGGAAAGCCCCTCTTTCACGTTCGCCCGATCCTCGGCGGTTCGGTTCTGGCTCATTTTCCGCTTGGCTTCGATCCGCGTGATGGGCAGCCGCAGACCGACGATGCCACGCAGCTGCGCTTGGATGAAGTCGGGGGGAGCATCATCGACAGCCCAGGGCCGAAGGCGCGAAGCCTCGTGGAGATCCGTCAGGCGCGTAACGACATCGAGCAGGCGGCTGGCGTCCTCGAAGAACTCGACCGGGCCGTAGGCATGGACCGCCACGTAGTTCCACGTGGGAACGACCTTTCCGTCCAGGCTCTTGCGTTCGTACCAGGAGGGGGTAACGTAGGCATCCGGCCCCATGAAGATCGCCAGGGCATCGCCCATCGGCGCCTCTTTCCACTGGGGATTCGCCTTCGCGACGTGCCCGTAGAGCGTGCCCATTTCCCCTTGGCTGTCGTCCAGGAACAAGGGCAGCGGCGTGCATGTCAGTCCGCCGGCCGTAACCGTGACCAAGTTGGCAAGCTTCGCGGCTCGCATGGTATCCTGGATGAACGGCAGGTCGGTCTCGCGGAACGCTGGCGGATTGTACATTCGGGCCTCCTTGACGGGATATAGTTTCCCAAAAACCGCTCCGCGTTGAACAGCCACTTTCTGCTTTTTCCTGCCAACGCGGAAAAGCCGCCGAAACCGGTCAGGT